>NZ_LWEJ01000084.1:0-111502 GCF_001635525.1 Alcanivorax sp. HI0007 | reverse complement strand
CAAAGCGCCGCAGATCTGCCATTCAGGTCACCTTTTCCGGGGCTTCAAGGCTGACCCACACCCGCTATTGCGTGTTGACGTTGAAACGCTGATGGAGAGACATCTCTCGATTCCCCTTGAGGGGGTAGCGTCAAAATTGCGCCCCTCGTTACCTGGCCGAGGGGCGACCAGCCTCAAAGACGGGGCATGCAAGGTGTTACTCAGAGGCTCCCTGGGCGCACCATTTGTTGATGCGCCGGATTGCCATTATCGGCCGTAAGTCTGGTCCAGATAATCGAGAATATCCGCAGACTCGAACAGTTCAGTGCCCGTATTGGGATCGACCAGGTAAGGAACGGCGATACGACCGGCCCGCTCCATCAGAGCGATGCGGTTTCGCTGACGGGGTGAATAGTCACTGAGAAGACGCCGGCGCATCGGCGGCAATACCCAGTCCTGCCACTGATCCCGTCCGCACTGGCGTAGCAGGTAGGGAAGCTGAAGCTCGGTGAGGCGTTCGCGAACCAGGCGGGCGAAGGGGCTGGCCTCAAAAGAGTAGAGTTCCAGCGCCTGCTCCGGCGTTTTGCTATCCAGGGCGTGCAGGCCCCGTGACGCGCGGGGGAGGGAAGCGGACACCGCCGCTGCCGTGCGCAAACTGCGTACCAGCCAGCGGCGAGGTGCCGGGCGACCACCGTATTCCCGGTAAAGGTAGTCGATGATATCCGCGGACTCGTAAAGGGCAGCCCCGGTATTCGGATCCATCAGGTAGGGGAACTGCTGGCGCCCACCCAGGCGTTCTACCAGGGGACGATAACGCTCCCCCCCTTTGGGACAGGGGAAAATCAGCACATCCAAGTCCAGATCCGTCAATGCTTCACGGACCAGGCGGCAGAACGGGCACCCTTCCATGTCATACAGTTCAAGGGGCTCCTGGGGGTTCTTGCGGTGGCCTTTGCTGGCAATGCCGCGGCCCTGTTGCAGGGCGGAAGCGGCCAGGGAGCGCAGCACCTCGGTGTTATGGGACATAGCGAATTCTCCTGAAACGAATGTCCGGACCTTAGCATCTCTGGGGCGCCCCGCATTGGCCCTTAAGACACCTTGCATATCAAGCGGTTAACCACTGCCCGTTCCGCTCACCCCGGCTGTTAACTCCTGTCATTGAGTGACGGGCGCGGGTAGGGCAATCTCTCGGGTCTACATTTGGCCGGCACCTGTCACTTTGTTACGCATGATCCAACACATGCACAGACAGGTGCTGCCCTTCACAACCCGTCAGCTAAGCTGACATCTGCCTGAGGCAAGAGGAAGGTTCCATGACCGAAGCCTATATTTACGATGCCATCCGTACTCCCCGTGGTCGGGGCAAAAAAGATGGCTCACTGCATACGGTGAAGCCGCTGGACCTGGTGGTCGGCCTGATCGATGAAGTGAAAGCCCGTTTTCCCAATATGGACACCAACCGTATTGATGACCTGTTGTTGGGCGTGGTTACCCCGGTGGGCGATCAGGGCGCCTGTATCGCCAAGACTGCGGCGCTGGCTGCGGGCCTGCCGGATACCGTGGCGGGTTACCAACTGAACCGCTTTTGTGCTTCCGGCCTGGAAGCGGTGAATACCGGTGCCCAGAAAGTGGCCTCCGGGTGGGATGACCTGATTCTGGCGGGTGGTGTCGAAGCCATGAGCCGTATTCCCATGGGCTCCGACGGTGGCGCCTGGGCCATGGATCCGGTGACCAACTACAAGACCGGTTTCGTGCCCCAGGGCATCGGTGCAGACCTGATCGCTACCATCGAAGGTTTTTCCCGCCGTGATGTGGATGAGTTTGCTGCCGAATCCCAGGCGCGCGCTGCCACTGCCTGGGAAAAAGGCTACTTCGGCAATTCCGTGGTACCGGTGAAAGACCTCAACGGCCTGACCGTTCTGGATCGTGACGAGCATGTCCGTGCCGGCACCACCGCCGATGGCCTGGCGGGCCTGAATCCCTCTTTTGCCATGATGGGCGAAATGGGGGGGTTCGATGCGGTAGCGCTGCAGAAATACCACTGGCTGGAAAAGATCGATCACGTTCACCACGCCGGTAACTCTTCCGGCATCGTGGATGGCGCGGCACTGGTCGTACTGGGTAACGAGCAGGTCGGCAAGGATTACGGCATGAAGGCTCGTGGCCGCATTGTCTGCACCGCCATCAGCGGGGCGGATCCCACCATCATGCTGACCGGTCCGGGCCCGGCTGCCAGGAAGGCGCTGGCAAAAGCCGGCCTCAAGGCCAGCGACATCGATCTGTGGGAAATCAACGAAGCGTTCGCCGCTGTGGCCATGCGTTTCATGAAGGACATGGATATCACCCCGGATGTGACCAACGTGAATGGTGGTGCAATTGCCATGGGCCACCCCCTGGGTGCCACCGGCGCCATGATTCTGGGCACCGCGCTGGATGAACTCGAACGTCGCGACAAGAAGTACGCGCTGTGCACCCTGTGTGTGGGCGGTGGCATGGGTATCGCCACCATCATTGAGCGTCTGTAAACCGCGTCGAACGAATTCGGAGAAATGAAATGAGTGAACAAACTGCTATCCGTTGGGAACAGGACGCGGACAACATCGTTACCCTGATTCTGGATGATCCCAATCAGTCCGCGAACACCATGAACGAGCTGTACGGCAAGTCCATGGCCGCCACCGTAGAGCGTCTGGAAAAAGAGAAAGACAACATTGCCGGCGTCATCATCACCTCTGCCAAGAAGACCTTCTTTGCCGGCGGTGATCTGCGTGACCTGCTCAAGGCGAAAAAGGAAGACGGCCAGGTATTCCTGGATAACGTGACCGAGATCAAGCGCCAGCTGCGTGTGCTGGAAACCCTGGGCAAGCCGGTTGTGGCAGCCCTGAACGGTACGGCCCTGGGCGGCGGTCTGGAAATCGCTTTGGCCTGTCATCACCGTGTTGCCATCAACGATAAATCGGCCCAGTTCGGTCTTCCTGAAGTGACCCTGGGTTTGCTGCCCGGTGGTGGCGGTGTCACCCGCGTAGTGCGCATGCTGGGCATCCAGGACGGCCTGATGAAGGTGTTGATGCAGGGCCAGCGGATGAAAGCCGACAAGGCCCAGAAAGTGGGGCTGATCGACGAATTGGCCGCCGACCGTGATGAGATGCTGGCCAAGGCCCGCGAATGGATCAAGGCCAACCCGAAAGCCCAGCAGCCCTGGGACCAGAAGGGTTACAAGATCCCCGGCGGCGACCCCAAGAATCCCAAGTTCGCCATGAACCTGCCGGCCTTCCCGGCCAACCTGAAAAAGCAGATCAAGGGTGCCAACTACCCGGCCCCGCTGGCGATCATGTCGGCGGCCGTGGAAGGGGCCCAGGTGGATTTCGATAATGCCTCCACCATTGAAGGCCGCTACTTCGTGTCCTTGGTCACCAGCCAGGTGGCCAAGAACATGATCACCGCTTTCTTCTTCAACCTGCAGGCGATCAACGCCGGTGCCAGCCGTCCCAAGGATGTGCCGAAATTCCGCGCCGAAAAAGTCGGTATTCTCGGTGCGGGCATGATGGGTGCAGGTATCGCCTATGTGACCGCTCGCAGTGGTGCCCAGGTGGTGCTGAAAGATATCTCCCAGGAAAACGCGGAGAAAGGCAAGGACTACTCCCGCAAACTGCTCGACAAGGAAATCTCCCGGGGCAAGATGACCGAGGAGAAGAAAGAGCAAATCCTGTCCCTGATCCACGCCACGGCGGATGCCAAGGATCTGGAAGGGGTGGACTTCGTGATTGAGGCGGTATTCGAGAGCACCGAACTGAAGCACAAGGTCTTCCAGGAAATCGAGGATGTGGTGAAGCCGGATGCCGTGCTTGGCTCCAACACCTCATCGCTGCCGATTACCGGCCTGGCCAAGGGTGTGAAGAAGCAGGACAACTTTATCGGTATCCACTTCTTCAGCCCGGTGGACAAGATGCCGCTGGTGGAAATTATTTCCGGCAAGGACACCAGTCCGGAAGCGCTGGCGAAAACCTACGATTACTGCCAGCAGATCAAGAAGACCCCCATCGTGGTCAACGATGCCCGTGGCTTCTTCACCACCCGCGTGATTGGCACCTTTGCCAACGAAGGTATTGCCATGCTGGGTGAGGGCATTAACGCCCAGTCCATTGAGCAGGCGGCCATGCAGGCGGGTTATCCGGTAGGCACCCTGAACCTGATCGATGAGATCAACATGGAAACTGCCCTGAAGATCGGCAAGGCAGCCCGTGATGATGCCAAGCGTGAAGGCACAGAGCTGCCGCCGGAGCATCCTGCGGAAGTGGTCATGAAGAAAATGGTCGAAGAGCTCAATCGTCCGGGCAAAGCCCAGGGCAAGGGCTTCTACGAATACCCGGAAAACGGCAAGAAGCACCTTTGGGCTGGCCTGAAAGACGCCTTTGGTGGTGACAAGGAAATCCCGTTCGAAGATATCAAGGAACGGATGATGTTCGTGGAAGCCATTGAAGCGGTGAAATGCTTTGACGAGGGAGTGATGGAATCCGTGGCGGACGCCAACATCGGCTCCATCTTCGGTATCGGCTTCCCGGCCTGGACCGGTGGCGTGATCCAGTACATTAACCAGTATGAGGGTGGCCTGCGCGGTTTTGTGGCTCGTGCCCAGGAGCTGGCCAAGCTGTACGGTGATCGCTTCAATCCGCCGGCTTCCCTGGTGGAGAAAGCGGAAAAGGGCGAAATCTACAAATAACGTGGATGTCGTCTGTTAAAAAGCCCGGCCCTGTGCCGGGCTTTTTTATGTCTATCCGTTGCTGATACTAGCGAGGTCCAACCCAGAAGTGCGGGTTGCAGGCGACTTCCCAGAGATGGCCATCCGGGTCGGCAAAGTAGCCGGCGTAACCGCCCCAGTCGGTGGGCTGGCCGGGTTTGATCCGTTGTGCGCCGGCTTCCCGGGCCTGGGCGAGCAGCTGGTCAACCTGCTGTGGGCTTTCCACATTGTGTGCCATCGCCACTCCCCGAAAACCCTCACCGGCTGCTCCAACGCCGGCATCAGCCGCCAGGTCGTCATGACCGAACAACCCCAGCCAGGTGCCATTCAATTCAAAGAACGCCACCGGCGCATCGTCGGGACCGTGGCGGCGAGGCAGGCCCAGGCCCTGTTCATAAAAGCGGATCGCCGTGGCCAGATCCCTGACGCCAAGGGTGATCATGCTGATGCGTGGTTCCATGAAAATCTCCTTTTTGCGTGCGGGGCTTCTGGATCACGCCATGCGCACTCGCGCGGCCGATATGCTTTTCAGGCCTCCTCTGCCGGCGCTTCCAGGCTGACCGGCACTCGTTGTTGCGGTTTTTCGGTGGATGGACATACACTTTCAAAACCGCGCATTCTGTGCTCTGCGAGTGGGGATTGCGACCCAGCCTGAAAGACTGAGCATGCAAGGAGTTATTCAGAGGCTCCCGAGATCACGCTGCCCATTATGCTCAATACGGTATACCCAAGGGAGTCAGCATGGAACTGGACCGCTTTGGTTGGCCCTCAGGACCGACCCTCAACGTGCAGAGTTTGCCAACACGTTTTCCGGACTCTCCGGAGCCGTGCCTGGATACGGCACTGGCCGGCCTGCAAGAATACCAACGGCGACTGTTTGCCAATCGGCGTAATGGGGTGCTGCTGGTTGTGCAGGGTCTTGATGCTTCCGGCAAGGATAGTTTGATTCGCACCCTGGCCGGAGCAATGGATCCGGCCGCGTTCCGGGTGCACGGATTCAGTCGCCCCCTGGGTGAGGAGGTGGACCATGATTTTCTCTGGCGAGTATGGCGGCATTTGCCGGCCAGGGGGGAAGTGGTGGCATTCAATCGCAGTCATTACGAATCGGTACTGGCCGAACGGTTATGGCCGGTCACCGAGCACAGTAGTGATGACTGGCCACTGAAATATGAGGCCATCAACGCGTTCGAACAACATCTGCATCGGGAAGGCACCCGGATAATCAAAATCTGGCTGAACACCTCTCGCGAAGAACAGCGCCGCCGGCTGTTGAAGCGACTGGACAAGCCTCGCAAGCGCTGGAAGTTCGATCCCGCCGATGTGGAAAGCTGGATGGCGAGGGAATCCTATCTAACGCTGGTCAATGAGACCCTGACGGCAACCCATACCCTTCATGCTCCCTGGCATCTTATTCCCAATGATGACAAGCACCGTGCCAGGGCGGCTGTGGCACAGTTGTTGTTGTCTACGCTTCAGGAGCTGGCACCAGAATATCCCCGTGAAGACCTGCAGTGTATCGAGCACTATCGCCGGGAACTGATGAAAACGCATGATTGAGTTGCAGGTATGAACAGTGTGCTGACCATGATTGCCGGGCTGGGGTTGTTCCTGTTTGCCATGCAATTGGTGGAGCAGGCGGTGCAGACCCTTTTCAGCGAAAAGGCCTCACACTGGCTGCAACGGTCCACCAACACCACGCTGAAAGGCGTTGTGGCAGGTGCGTTGATAACTGCCGTGATGCAGAGCAGCTCCCTGGTCGGATTGCTGGTCCTGGCATTCGTGTCGGTGGGCATCCTACCCCTGCGTCATGCCATGGCAGTGATGCTGGGTGCCAATCTGGGCACTACGGTTACCGGCTGGCTGGTGACACTGCTGGGTTTCAAACTCTCGCTCTCTGCGGTGAGCTTGCCACTGGCGGGGGCCGGTGCTCTTTGCTACGTGCTTTTGCCGAAAGGGTTGTGGCGCTCTGGCGGCCTGTTTTTGCTGGCATTCGGATTGCTGATTTTCGGTCTGGATACCATGAAGGTGGCGGTTGAAGGCGTCGGCCAGCGTTTTGATGTGAGCTGGCTGCAGGGCTACCCACCACTGGTCTATCTGCTGGCCGGCGTGCTGCTGACCGCCATCATCCAGTCGTCGTCGGCGGCCATGTTGATTACGCTATCGGCGCTCAATGGCGGTTTGATCGCCTTGCCGGAAGCCCTCGCGTTGGTGATTGGTGCGGATCTGGGTACCACGAGTACCTTGTTGCTTGGCGCGATCAAGGGCTCCGTGCAGAAGAAACAGGTGGCGGCCTTTCATGTGTTATATAACGTGGGAACGGCCCTGATGGCGTTTTCTCTGATGATGCCTGTATGGCCACAAGTGGCGGCCTGGCTTGGTGTCAATGATCCGTTATATGGCCTGGTGGCCTTTCATACCGGTTTCAACCTGATCGGGATCGTCGTGTTCGCGCCGTTTCTGGCCGCCATGGAAAAGGGGATTGAGAAACACATTGGTAAGCGAGCACATCATGACCTGTTTGCCGATATCAGCCCGCAATCGGTGGAGCCGGCGTTACTGGTGCTGAGTCGTGAGACGGACAGTCTCATTGAGCGGGTCCGCAACTATTGCCGTTACCCCCTGCAGGGGCGTTCCTTGTCGCGTTTCCTGGAGGAGTATGAGCAGGTAACAGATCAGGAAATGCAGTTGGCGGATTATGCCAACCGGCTGGCTCAACAGACCCTGACCGAGGGACAGGAACAGCGCCTCCAGCGGCTCCGGGCTCGGGTTCGCGAGGCCGTTTATGCCTTGAAAGCGTTGAAGGATGTGGCCGATGATCTGGCGCTTCTTGCAGAAAGCCGGGACCCCGGTCTGAAGGGATTCAGTGAGCAGATTTTGCTGGCGCTGGACAGGCTTTACCAGGCATCGCCCGGCGCCGAGCTGGCGGCTGAGCATCGTCTGGCCATGGAGAAACTCCAGCGTGAGGCCTATTCGCTGGTCTCAGGCGCTCGTTTACGGGGTATCAGCGTGTTGAATCTGGCCCGGGAAGTGGATGAGAGCGGGCGGCACTGGTTACGCAGTCTGGCGGTGACAAATGACGTTAGGCAATGAGGGCTGAGGTCAAGCGGAGGCGTCAGAGGGGGCAAGGTTGCCGGCAGCTAACTGGCTGAAAGCCATTTCCAGCCAGCGCCGCAATTCACTGGGTCGCAGGGGTTTGGGCATCAAGGTCTCGCCGCCAGCGTCCAGGCATTGTTGCCGATAGGATTCGCTGTTGTTGCCGGATATAAAAAGGATGGGAGTATGGCCATTCTGGTTGCGGATTTCCCGGGCGACGCTGAAGCCGTCCAGAGACGGTAGTTCCACATCCAGAATCAGCAGATCCACCTTCCGTTGTCGAAAAAGGCGAAGCGCCACTTCACCGTCGGCGGCCAGCACATATTCATGGCCCAGCTCTTCAATGATGCGGCAAATGATCAGACTGACAGCTTTATTGTCTTCGACAACGAGAACATTCATGACTGATTTTGTAACGTAATGACGGGTGGATAACAAGGGTGAAAGATGCGTCAAGGCGATTTTTGTTATTTCCACGTACAATGGCACGGTCGGACCGGGTAAACACTATGTCAATTATAGCGAGTTTCTTTATTATTGACGGCCCGGATTCCGTGCTGAGGATTCGAGAGACAAGCCCGTTGGACAACAATGATGAACGGGTAACCATTTCAGGATACTGAATAAGCGGTTAAGCCGTTTTTTGGCATTGCCAGCGGTGTGAGGGTGGCGGTCGATGTACCAGCGCAGAACAATCAATATCAATCGCGTCGTAAAATTGCTCCAGGGGGCGGCCCGGTCTGGTGCCAGCATTCCCGATCTCTTGGATCAGTGCGACATTCCCCGACAGTTGCTCGATGACCCGAACGGGAGCATTGAGCGCGACACCTTTATCAAGATGATGCTGCTGATCATGCAGCAGACCCAGGACGAGTTCCTCGGTTTCGGCCAGGGGCGCAAATCCAAGCCCGGCACCTTTTCCATGATGGCCCATGCGGTCATCAATTGCCCGACCCTGGGGGCAGCCGTTGAGCGGGGTATCCGTTTTTACGATTTGTTCGAGCTGAGCATGTATTCCCGCATTACGCGAGAAGGCGACATCGCCAGGTTGGTGGTTCGCGCGGACCCCCGTCTGGATTTTCGGGAAGTAATCATCGAGACCTCCCTGTTTGTGTGGCTGCGCTTCATGAGCTGGCTGGTCGGCAAGGCCATTGAGCCGAAACTGGTGAAACTGGATTACACCGATGTGAGAAACGACGAAGAACATCGTTTCCTGTTTGATTGCCCGATTGAGTACAGTGCCGACGAGAGTTCGGTGACCTTCCGGGCCGACTTTCTTGATTTGCCGCTGGTGCAGAATGAGTTGTCCCTGTCCAAGTTCCTGAAGGATTCTCTGACCCAGCTGTTTAACGGCAATATTCATAATGTGGGCCTGCCAGCGCAAATACGGGCCATTATCTCCAACGAATACGGCAACAGTTTCCCCGATTTCACGGAAATCTGCGGTAAACTCAACATGACGCCGCAAACCCTGCGCCGGCGGCTGAAAGAGGCCAATACCAGCTACCAGGAGATCAAGGATTCCATCCGCAAGGATGCCTCGGTCTACTACCTGTCCAAGCCGGATCTGAGCATTGATGAAATTGCCCTGTTGATGGGCTTCAGCGAGGCCAGCTCTTTCCACCGTGCTTTCAAGAAGTGGACGGGCAAGACCCCATCCAGCTTCCGCAAGGAGCACTTCGGCGTCAGTCAGTAATTTGTGCCGACCCGTTAATTCAGGACCTGCAATGACAGTGCAAGACGCCAATACGGCGCGCCTGCTGGTGACCTGTCCGGACAAGCCGGGCATCATCAGCGCCGTCAGTACCTTTCTGTTCAATCACGGTGCCAACATCACCGATTTCGACCAGCATTCCAGCGATGCCCGTGGCGGCACCTTCTTTTTGCGACTGGAATTCCAGACGCCGGAGCTGGACTGTTCCCGGGAGGCCCTGCGTAACAACTTCGCCAGCCGGGTTGCCGAACCCTATGGCATGCAGTGGCAAATCAGCTATGCCAGCGAGAAAAAGCGCATGGCGGTGATGGTGTCACGCCATGACCACGTGATCATGGACCTGTTGTGGCGTACCTCCCGGGGCGATTTGCCTGCCACCATTCCCATGGTGATCAGCAACCATGAAGACCTGCGCGGCGAAGTGGAGCGCTTTGGTATTGAGTATCACCATATTCCTGTCAGTGGCGACAACAAGGCCGAGGCGGAAGCCAAGGCATTGGCGCTGCTCGAGGGCCAGGTGGATGTGATCGTGCTGGCACGCTACATGCAGATATTGAGCAGCGATTTCGTTTCCCATCACCCGCACCGCATTATCAATATCCACCATTCTTTCCTGCCGGC
The DNA here is from genome assembly GCF_001635525.1 of Alcanivorax sp. HI0007. NCBI lineage: Bacteria > Pseudomonadati > Pseudomonadota > Gammaproteobacteria > Oceanospirillales > Alcanivoracaceae > Alcanivorax > Alcanivorax sp. HI0007. The sequence continues at coordinate 101,357 of NZ_LWEJ01000084.1, read as the reverse complement.
CTTTGTGGGGGCGAATCCCTATCAGCAGGCCCACGATCGTGGTGTCAAACTGATTGGTGCCACCAGCCATTATGTGACCGAAGATCTGGATCAGGGGCCGATCATCGAGCAGAACGTGCAGCGGGTAAGCCATCGCCATTCCGCCGAGGAGCTCAAATCGCTGGGGCAGGATGTGGAGCGTCAGGTGATGCTGCGAGCGGTCCGTTGGCACCTGGAAGACCGGGTGATCGTGGATGGCAACAAGACCGTAGTGTTTGTGAAGTAGCAGCAGAGGGTGGTCTGCTGTGGGATGAAAAGGCGTGGCGCGGTTGGAGCCTTGCAAACAAAGGCTCCAACCGCGTTTTCGAATCAGTTGGAAAAACGCAGCCCGACACCAAAGGTGCCATAGTTTTCGGATTCCAATTGCGTTTGGCGGTAATCCGCGGTGACGGACAGCTTGTCCAGAACCGGGATGGCCAGGCCCACGCCGAGATAAGGGGCGATACCACTTTGGCTGTCGTTCGTTGGGGCTTCGTTCACGCTGGCAACCGTGTCTGAATTATCGTCAAGAAATGCCCGTTGCTGACGGTTTTCGAGCTTGAAATCGTAGATATAAGCACCGCCTTTCAGATAGACCCAGCGTTTGGTCTGCCAAACAACCCCCACTGTAATGCCGTTAAGGCGAAGGGAGTTCTCTTCGTTGATTCGGACAGTGTCGATGGGAGTGCCATTAATCGGGGTTTCGTTGGATTCTGGGGCTCGTTCAAACTGACGGCCGTTCGAGTCTTCGCTGTGACGCAGGAAGCCCGCCTCCAGTCCCAGCCGAGAGTTTCCACCGATATCAACGCTGTTGAGCCACATGCCCAGACGAATATCCAGGCCGTCGGTGGTATCAAAGCCGTAGGGCGCCAGGTCGGCGCGCAGCATCTGCGCCTCGGCGTAGAAATCCACATCCGGTGGCGCCAGTTCCTCTTCAGCGTGTACAAAGGGGGAGAGCAGGGCAGCGCCAAGGCCCAGGGTCAGCGGCAATATTGTTTTCATTATTGATCCAGCCGTTGTGATAAGGACAATGTGCCACATTGTAACCACCGCGAGACCGACATGCACAGTGACTTGCAGCACTCCCATGATGAAACCCTGCTGGGGTTGTGCCGACCCGGCTTCGAGAACGACCTGGCTGCGGAGCTGAATTACCATGCGGCTGAGCAGATGGTCGGCGGTTATCCCCGTACCACCCCGGACAGCGGCTATGTGCTCTGGCACAGCCAGCAGGGCTCCATGGCTCCACTGCTGCAGAGTGGGCTGATTTTTGCCCGCAGTCTGAGCCTGGCCGAGGGGCAGTTTGTGAATATCGGCGATGACAGGATCGCCGAGCTGTGGCCATTACTGAAACAGGCCGCGCCTTTCCGTGAGGTGTTTCTGGAGCACCCTGACACCAACGACGGCCGGGAAATGCAGCGGTTTCTGCGTGGCTTTCGCAAGGCGCTGGAACCTCGCCTGAAAAAAGCCGGCTTGTTGAAAGCCAATGCCCGGCAACGGGTACATCTGTTCTTTAGTGATTCCCACAATGGCTGGGTGACCAGCAGTCCGACGTCGGTGCCGCTTGCCGAAGGCGGGGTGCGGCGGCTGAAACTGCCGGCCGAAGCGCCCAGCCGATCTGCCCTCAAGGTGGAAGAGGCGTTACTGCGCTTTTTCGGTAGCACTGACAGCCTCACTGCGAAGACGGCTGTGGATCTGGGTGCCGCGCCGGGAGGCTGGAGCTGGCAACTGGCCAGGCGCGGTATCAAGGTTCAGGCAGTGGATCACGGCAAACTCGATGGGCGTCTGCTGGATGAATACCCGGTAGAGCATATTCACGGTGATGCCTTTACCTGGCGGCCCCGCAGCAGTGTGGACCTGGTGGTCTGCGATGTGGTGGACAAGCCGGCACGTACCCTGCAGCAGATGGAAAAGTGGCTTACCCAGGGCTGGTCCCGGGCTGCCCTGTTCAATCTCAAGCTGCCCATGAAGCGCCGGTTCCAGGAAGCCTGGCAATTGCTGGAAAAGCTGACCGCGGCCATGGAACGTCATGAGCACCTGGGTGTACCCGAGATCAAGGCTGCCCAGCTCTATTATGATCGTGAGGAAATCACCGTCTGGGCCGCCTTCCACCGGGATTACTGATCATGTCAGCCCCCCGTGCCACCCCGGCACTCTTTGTCACTCTGGGCATGCTCTACTTTGCCCAGGGCCTGCCCGCCGGGTTGTTGGGCAAGTCCATGCCGGCCCTGGCCAGGGACGCAGGTCTGTCACCGGAATGGATTGGCCTGCTGGCGTTGCCGGCGCTGCCGTGGGCACTGAAGTTTCTCTGGGCGCCCTGGGTGGACCGCTGGGGCAGCGGCAAGCCCAATCACCGCAAGCGCTGGATTCTTGCCTGCGTGTTTGCGGTAATGCTGGTGTTGGCAGTCACCGCCCTGTTTCCCCGCGAATGGTTGTTCGGGTCCGGCTTCGCGTTGCTGGTGGTGCTACTTTTCCTGCTCAACCTGTTCAGCGCCACCCAGGATATCGCCACTGACGGCCTGGCCACGCGCTTGCTTACACCGGACCTGCGTGGGTTAGGTAACAGTATTCAGGTGAATGGCTACAAGATTGGCATGATTCTCGGCAGTGGTGCCCTGTTGATCATGGTCGGTCACTGGGGCTGGCAGGGTACTCTGGCCAGCCTGATGCTTGCCCTGTTGCTGGTGGCGCTGGTTGTCTGGCGGTTTCATGAACCACCGGAGCAGATCCGGCCCCGCCGACCGGTGACGTTACGCTGGTGGCGCCGGCAATTGACCCTGTTCTGGTGGCGCCCGGGTATGGCCATTTGGTTGATCATTCTGCTGGGCTACAAGGTCGGTGATGGTTTTGGTACACGTATGATCAAACCCTTTCTGGTGGACCGGCAATGGACGCTGGAAGCCATCGGTCGTCTGGATCTGGTGTCATCCCTGGTGGGGCTGGCCGGGGCGGCGCTGGCCGGGGTGTTGATGATGCGCCTGTCGCGCAAACTGGCCCTGTTCGGGTTTGCCGGGTTGCAGGCCCTGTCTTTTTTGGGTTGGTGGGCGGTGGCCAGCAGCCCGGCGGATCACTGGATCTGGCCGGTGGCGCTCTTCGAGCAGTTCGCCGATGGCCTTTCCACCGTGGCCCTGTTTGTGTTGATGATGGACTACTGCCGCAGTGGCCATGAGGGAAGTGACTACACCATGCAGGCGTCCGTGCAGTTGTTTGCGGTGGGGGCCTTTACCCTGGCCAGCGGCTTCAGTGCGGCCTGGCTGGGATATGCTGGCCATTTCCTGCTGGCTGCGATTCTCTGCACAGCCGTTATAATGGCCGCCTTTTTCTGGCAAGCGCCTCTTGTTGGCAACGCAAAAAAGGTAACTCCATGAGCCACGATGCCCAACACCACCTCGACGCCACCGGCCTGCTGTGTCCGGAACCGGTAATGATGCTGCACAACAAGGTGCGTGACATGGACCCCGGCGAGGTTCTGGAAGTGCGTGCCACCGACCCGTCCACCGAACGGGACATTCCCAAGTTCTGTCAGTTTCTTGGCCACACCCTGCTGGGGCAGGAGCAGGAGGGGGAGCTGTTTGTGTATTGGATAAAGAAGAAGCAGTGAACAGTTAATAGTTAACAGTGAATAGTTGCGCGCCCAAGCGCATTGAAAGTTGAACGCAAAGAGGCCGCGCTCAAGCCATGGGCGGGGCCTCCTGTGTTGTGGATTCTCTCACGGATCAATCCGCGTAGCTGTTAACTATTAACTGCCTTTCAACTCCTTGCCAGCATTGCCACCGCCGCCAGCGCCTCCGGATCTCGTTCTTTGAGTTTGTTGGCGATGCCGTGCTGGAAGAAGTAGCGGAAGTCCGGGAGTTGCTGGGCCTGAATCAGACACTTGGCGCCGGGTAGCACTGGGGTTTCCATGGAGCCGGATTCGTCGGCCACCATGGCGGCCAGGGTGCCGTCTGCGGTCAGCCGCCAGCTCACCACTTCCATCAGGCTGATGGTGTGGAAGTCGTCCTCGGAAAACACAGCATGAGTGCCGATGGTATCGGGGATTTCCTGAATCGTCTGGTGGCCGGGCTGGGGCTTGCCGAAGAAGCCCAGTGCCGCATCCAGCTCCTGCACCTTGTGCTCCGGGGCATCAATGAACAGGTAGTCGCTTTCCGGCAGGCGGTAACCTTCCCAGCGTCCGTTCAACGGATCAGCCAGGGCCATGGCGGTCACCGGTTCTTTCAGCCAGGGTACCATGGCCACAGTGTCGCCATTGGCGAGACGGGCCCAGGCCAGAATTTTCAGTGAGAAGAGTTTATCCGGGTGATGATCATTGGCGTACAACAGCTCAATGCCATCGTATTCCGGGGAGAGACGCAAAATGGGGGGCTGTGCCGCTTTGCGGCGTGGAGAGAAAGGAACCACATTGTTCCCGCCAGGGTGTTGCCGGTGAGCCTGAGTCATGGGCACCTCCCGGTACAAGTCCTTGGCGCCGCCAGCCCGACACACAGTGTTCGTTCTGCACGGCCCGTTAATTCACGTTAGCCTGTACGGGCCGGCCATGCAAGCCGCTGCAGATAACCGGCTTATCGTGGCATTCTTCTTCAGGAGGCGAGTGTGCAGTGTGAGTATTATTTTGCCTATGGCTCGAACATGAATCCGTCCCGCATGGCGGTGCGGGGGATGCAGTATCGGGATTCCATGGCGGCGCGGCTGGAAGGGTGGGCGCTGGCCTTCAACAAGCGAGCCCACGGTCTGCAGGGTATTGCCTACGCCAACATCGTGCCGACGGATGGGGTCGTGGAAGGGGTGTTGTACCGCTTGCGCGATCACCAGGAAATCGAGCGAATGGATCCCTATGAGGGCCACCCGGTGCGTTACCGGCGTGAATGCCTGCCGGTGCAGACCGGCGCCGGTGAAGTGCTCACCTGGGTTTATATTGCCAACGCCGACTGGCAGGCGGAAAACCTGAAACCGGAGCGCTGGTACCTCAACCATTTGCTGAGCGGGCGGCCCTGGTTGAGCGACAGCTATTATCGACGTTTATTGCAGGTCCCGGTCTTTGAACCCTGACAACCAAGGATTAACGTGCAAAACCTGAATGCTCAGGTTTCCTGCCCCGAAACTGTGTTCGCGTCTCGTAGGGTGCACTGAGCCTAGGGCGAACTGCACCATTCAGACGCCGGATAGGTGCAGTTCGCCTTAGGCTCAGTGCACCCTACCGAGATGCCGTAGGTGAAACGTCAGCCGTCGGTGACAGGGTTTGCCGCATCCGCCAGCGCAGCCGCCATCCCAGCAGAATCGCCGCCACGGTCAGGCCCGCCACCAGGCCGATCCAGAACCCTGCCGGCCCCATGGGTTCGCCGAACCAGTGGGTCAGGCCCAGGCCGTACCCCAGTGGCAGGCCCACACCCCAGTAAGCGAACAGGGTCATGATCATTGGCCAGGCGGTGTCTTCAAAGCCGCGCAGGCAGCCGTTGGCACATACCTGCAGGGCATCGGATACCTGGTACAACGCCGCGAACAGCAACAGATAGGTGGCCAGTTCGATCACGTCCCGGTTGTTGGTATAGATATGGGGGATCCAGCCTCTTGCCAGGACCAGCGCCGCTGCTGCTGTCACGCCCACCACGGCGGTGATACAGAGTGCCACCTGCACCGCATGTCGCAGCCCCTGCTCGTCGTGGCGTCCCCTGGCATGGCCCACTCGCACGGAGGCCGCCAGGGAAAAGCTGAGCGGTACCATGAAAATCAGCGAGGTGAAATTCAGGGCGATCTGGTGGCTGGCCACGATCTGGGCGCCCAGGCTGCCAATCAGCAGGGCAATCACGGCAAAGATGCTGACCTCGAAAAAGATCGATAAGCCCACCGGCAGTCCCAGACGCAACATGTACCCCAGACTGGCCATCTCAACGTGGCGCCGGCGCAGATTCAGCGGAGCATGCTGGTACACCGGGTGGCGGTGGGTATAAAACAGCATCATCAGTGCCATGGACCACATCACCAGGGAGGTCGCCCAGCCACAGCCCACGCCGCCCATGGCGGGAAAGCCCAGCTTGCCGTAGATCAGCACATAGTTGCTGGGAATATTGATCAGCAGGCCGATCACACTGAACAGCAACACCGGGCGAGTGTGATTCATGGATTCCGTGTAGCTGCGCATGGCCAGCATTAGGGCGGCACCGGGCATGCCCCAGCTGAGCGCATCCAGATAGCCACTGACCAGCGGGCGAATGGCCGGGTCCACGTCCATCCACACCAACACCGGTGCGATGCTGCGCAGGATCATGGCACATAGCACCCCCAGCCCCAGGCCCAGCCAGATACCCTGCTGGGCGAGCGGGTTGATGCGATGGTAAGCTTCGCCGCCGAGATGGCGGGACAGAATCGGCGTGGCACTCATCAGCACGCCGGTCATGAACAGAAACAGGGGCACCCAGATGCTGGCACCCACCGCCACTGCCGCCAGATCATTGGCACTGACCCGACCGGCCATCATGGTATCCACGAAGCCATTGGCGGTCTGGGCCAACTGGCCGCCGAGGATGGGCAGGGCAAGGGTGAGCTGGGCGACGAGCTCCTGACGACGGGATGACATAGGCGCGACGAATCTTATGGGTGATCTTGGCGGTAAACCACAGGGCCAAACAAAGGCGGCTACCATACCGCAAAGCGCTGTTCGGGGGCACCGTAGCGAAGACCTGGACAGACTGTTTAGGGCCACTTTTTTTCATTCCCACACCACCGTGCTGGAAGGCGGCGCGGACGAACCCGTGTATCGTCCGGGCAATCCCCATCGTATCTGCTATACCCGTGACTATTTTCGCAGCGCTCTGCACGAAATCGCCCACTGGTGCGTGGCAGGTCCGGCGCGCCGTCAGCAGGAAGATTATGGCTACTGGTATGCCCCGGATGGCCGCAATGCGGAGCAGCAGGCAGAGTTCACCCGGGTAGAAGTGTTGCCCCAGGCCTATGAGGCGCTTTTCTGTGCGGCCTGTGGGCATCCGTTTCGGGTGTCACTGGATAACCTGGATGGGGAGGCGGGGGATGAGAGGGACTTTGCTGTGAAGGTCAGAGAAAAAGCGCAGGCCCTTTTGAAAGCCGGGTTAGCGGAGCGGCCAAGGCTCTGGTGTCAGGTACTGATGGAGTACTACGGCAGGGCGCACGGGGAGCTGGAAACGGCTTTGGAAGAGACATTCATGCACCCAAGCTAGTCGTAGGAGCGTCGCTGGCGGCGCGATAGCACACCTTGGAGCACACAGAGAAAACCCAGTCTTTTCCTCAGTGATCTCTGCGCCCTCTGTGGTACAGCCGTCTTTTCAGGTTTTGGGTTTATGCACTCCGTGCACCCTGCGGGCCGCCCTGGCGGACGTTACCTGCACTTCGTTCCGGCTCGCGCCGCCAGCGACGCTCCTACGGCGGGGCGGGATTGGATCTATAAGCGTCCGCTGCGTTTCAGCATCAGGTAAAGGTTGTTGAGCTGCGCCGGCATGTGCTGCGGGGTGGTTGCCGTGACCAGGGCGCCGGCATGACGCAGGCGGGTATGCAGGTCGTGGCGGGCCTGTTGTTCCTGAGCGTCGGCACAGACTTGCAGGGCCTGATCAAAATCATGGCCCACCGGTTGCCGTGACAGTTGTTCCTGCTCCGGCAGCAGCATGTCGGCAATCAGCACCAGATGGTGACGACGCAGCAGGGACACGGCGCTTATCAAGTCATCCAGATCTTCCTGCTGCAGGCGGGTAACCAGAACCACCAGGGCTCGCCGGCGGCTGCGGCGGACCAGTTGCCGGGCGGCCAGGCTGAAGTCGCTGGCATGCTGGCTGGGGTGCAGATCGTAGAGTCCGTTGAGCAGGTGGTTGATGCCCTGCTGGCCCTGCACCGGTGGCAGCCAGCGTGGCTGGTCGCCGGAAAAGAGCATGGCGCCGGCCTTGTCCTTTTGCTTGAGGGCGCTCCAGGCGAGCAGCAGGGCGGCGTTAAGGGCGTGATCGAAACCGGTCAGTGAGCCCACCGGCATGCCCAGACGGCGGCCGCCATCCAGCATTATCAGCACCTGTTGATTCTGTTCATCCTGGTATTCCCGGCTGATCAGGCTGCGCCGTCGGGCGGTGGCCTTCCAGTCGATTTGCCGCAGGCTGTCACCGGGGTGGTATTCGCGTAGCTGGTGAAACTCCATGCCTTCGCCGCGGCGCGGTTGCAGGCGGGTGCCGGTGAGCAGGTGGGCATGGCTGGCATCCAGTCCGCTGTGGCTGAGCCGGGAAAAATCCGGGTAAACCGGCACGGTGCAGGCGGCGTCGCACACCTTGCGTACCCGCCACAGCTTCAGGCGGCTGGGGAACCAGAACACCAGATCGCCGAACTGTACCGGGCCGCGGCGGCTGGGCCGGTAATGATAGGTCAGCTCGGTCAGTTCTTCTTTTGCGCGCGTCAGGGTGGCCGGCAGGCCGGTGTGGGGATCATCGCCGGGGTGCTGGTCGGCCAGCTCCACGCTGTCTGGCAGGCTTGCCGAGGTAACCCTGACTCGTACCAGGTGCGGCTGTTGCACCGACAAAGCGGTAGGCAGCTCCCGGTGCGCCTGCGGGGCGGGCCGGCGGCGGGCGTGCCATAGATCCAGCAGCGCAATCACCAGGGCCAGGCCGCCCAGGGCCCACCACAGTGCCACGGCCAGCATGCCGGGTATGACCAGCAATGGCAGGGCCAGTAGCGCCCACAGGCCGGCGAGCAGGAGAAGACGCGGCGCAGGCTTCATTGCTTCGGCGCTTCCACCTGTTCCAGCAGTCGACCCAGGGCGGTTTCCGGAGTCTGGCCTTCGATTTCCGCATCGGCGCTGAGCTGGATACGGTGCCGCAGTACCGGGCGGGCCACCTGCTGTACATCGTCCGGGGTGACGAAGTCGCGGCCCTCGAACAGGGCCTGCACCCGGCTGGCCCGGGCCAGGGCGATGCTGGCGCGTGGGCTGGCGCCGTGACTCAAACCGCTGAAGTCCCGGGTGGCGCGAACGATGCGCAGGGCATAGTCGAGCACCTCGTCATCAATCAGCACGCTGTCGCTCAGGGTCTTCATGGCTTTCAGACCGGCGGCATCGGTGACGGGAGTCAGGCTTTCCACATCCAGGCTGGCGCGGATGGTGCCGTCCAGCACCATGTTCACCAGGCGGGTTTCGTCCGCATGATCCGGGTAGTCGATCAGAACCTTGAACAGGAAGCGATCCAGTTCCGCTTCCGGCAGCGGGTAGGTGCCTTCCTGGTCCAGCGGGTTTTGGGTGGCCAGCACCATGTAGGGCTCATTCAGGGTGAACGCCTTGCCCTCGATGGTGATCTGCCGCTCCTGCATGACTTCCAGAAGCGCCGCCTGCGTCTTGGCCGGTGCCCGGTTGATTTCATCGGCCAGCAGCAGTTGCGTGAAGGCGGGGCCGCGGCGAATGCGGAACTGCTCGCTTTTCTGGTCGTACATGGCGTGGCCGGTGACGTCCGTGGGCATCAGGTCCGGGGTGAACTGGATACGGTTGAAATCCAGTTCCAGTACCTTGCCCAGGCTGCGCACCAGCAGGGTCTTGCCGAGCCCGGGTACCCCTTCGATCAGCACATGGCCACCGGATACCAGGGCAATCAGCACTTCACGAACCACCTGACGCTGACCGATCAGCACCTGATTGAGATGGTGTTCAATATCCTGGGCCAGGCGGGTGGCGTCGGCCAGGGTGGTGGGCTGTGTCATGTTTCACTCCTCAGTGCTTGCAGCAGGGCCACCTGCTGGGTGAGCTGGTCGCGGTTTGCCGGTGGCTGTGTCAGTGCATGGTCCAGTTGTGCCACGGTGACCTTCAGATGCGCGGCGGCGCGTTCCAGGGCCTGCTGGCGCTGGTGATGGTAACGGTTGAGTCGGGCTTGTGCCTGCTGGCGCAAGGCGGTGAGCAGGGTGTCCTGCTGTTCGGTGCGCCACTGGAAATAACCACTGGCGTGTAGATGCTGCAGGTAATCCCGATGGTTGTCTTCGGCCACGGGCTGAATCGGGCCGCGGCGGGGAATCCGTGACCACAACCACAGGCCTAGCAGCAACAGCAAGGCGGTTCCCAGTTCCGGGGCGTGCAGCCATAACCATTGCAGTAGGGGGGGCATGGCCACGGAGCGCACGAACCACACCGGCTGATCGCCGGTGAGCCAGGCCAGCAGCCAGGCATGGTCGAAATAATGCAGATTCTGGTTATTCCATAGTCCCAGGTCGGTGAGCACGGTGATCTGGCCGTCGCCCAGGGATAACTGGACCAGTTGGCTGCCGTAATCATTGTCCGCATAGGCGGAGACCTCCACCGGCCACTCGGGGAGAAACTCTGCCGGGGTGTCTTCCTCGTTCCAGCTGTCGTGCCAGAGTACATGCTGGCTATGCAGCTGGATGCGTCGGGAGGGTTGATCATCACCGGCATGCAGCAGCAGCGGCTCCGGTTGTGGGGGCGCCTCGCAGGCCAGTGCTTCGCAGGTTTCCCGCAGTTCGTCGTTATCGGTCAGCAGGCAGTATTGCAGGGGATTACCGGCAAAGGCCGGTAGCGCATCCAGCAATTCGAAAAACGGGTCCAGCGCTTCGTCGACGGTTTCCTGTTCACTTTTCCAGACAGTGATTCCCAGGCTGAAGAGGAGGGGGTCGTTGTCCTGCCACTCCCTCTCGGTGGCGGTATCTTCATCCCGGGATTTTGGCAATGGGCGTGCTTCGACGATCAGTTCACCGCCAGCTTCCACCCATTGCAACAGTGAGCGGACCTGACCGGTATTGAGCAAGCCGCGCTGTTTGTCGATGATCAGGGTGGTGTCTTCTTCCGGCAACGGGAACAGGGCTGCGGCACTCAGTATGCGTGTGCTGGGCTGGCCTCGCTGTGTCAGCCAGTCCTGGGCAGCGCTGTAGGGATTGCGTTGAATGGCGCTGTCCGGCGCCGCTCTCTGGATCACGGTGACCGGCTCGGTCAGTGCGTAATAAGCGATTGTAAGCGCCACTACGAGAAGGGCGCCAAGCCAGGGAAGCTTTTTACGCATTGGCGGCCTCCTCTGCGCTTATTTGCTCCCAGTCAGCCAGCAGTGTGCGCACCGTCTCGGCGTCCACCGGACGATGGGCCCAGGCCGTGCTGATCCAGGCCTGGATCAGGCGTTGCAGATAGAGAATCGGCAAGGGTTCACCATGGGCGGCCTGAAGGTTGCGCAGGCATTGCTGTTCGGTGCTGCCGGCGGCCAGTGACACCGGATAGCGGCGCAGCAGCTCGGCCAGGGCACTGCGCAACATCAGCGACAGGGCCAGGCGAATGTCGTTGGCACCGAGCGCTTGTTCCGTGGCGTCGCGCAGGTTCTTCGGCAGGCTCTGGCGGCGAATATCCATGCCGGCCACATGGGTAGGAATCACCGGGGTGCTATCCCGATTGCGGCTCCCCAGCCCCAGCTGATCCATGACCTTGATCAGCAGCCAGATCGCCAGCCCGGCGAAGACACCCCAGAACAGTATCCATAGCACCGCATCTGGGATATCAAAGGGGCTGTCGGAGGGTTCCTGTTGCTCATCATCGTCCAGGTTATCGAAGAAGTGTTTCCAGAATTTTTCCAGCCAGCTATCGCTGTCGTCGTCTCGATCTTTCCATTGCCGTTCGGTGCGTTCTTCGAAGGGCATGTAGTCCGGGCCGGCCAGTAGTTCGATGACCTGCTGTTGCTCTTCATTATTGCGGGGGGAAGGTTGTGCCGTTACCGGTTCTGGCAAGGGCAGCAACAGGGCCAGCAGCATTAGCAGGGTGGCACCGGTGCGGCTTGCCCGGTGGCGGCCCAACCGGGTCAGGCCCAGTTGCAGGTCCCAGCCTTCCAGCCAGGTGCGCTTGTTCAGATAGAGGGCAAAGCCACAGGCCACATAGAGTGGTTCGGTGACACACATGACCAGGTACAGAGTAGCGCTGGCAATGGCCATCTGCAGGGCACTCTGATCGTAGAACCAGTCACTCCATTCCAGGCTGAATTGCCAGGGCACCAGGGTGTAAAGCAGTACCATCAGCCCCATGGCCATGAACTGCTCCAGATGCAGCACCACGATGGTCATGATGCCGGCCCGGTTGGAAGGGTAGCTGTTCAGTGCCCGCAAACGCTGGCTGAGTTGTTCCCCCTTGGCGCCCTCCAGTTGCCAGACGCAGGTGTTGAAACTGCGTGCTGGGCTGAAACGGCGCCAGGTGAGCTGGCTGGCCAGGCCGGGCAGGGCGTACTGGCGCCAACGCTGGAACAGTTGCTTGAGCGTGAGGGTTTCCGCAAACAGGGCATGGCTGTACCAGGCCAGCACCGGTCGCTCCCAGAGGGGTTTGAGCCACCAGAACAGGAACAGCGGCCACAGGGTTTCTGCCAGCAGCGACCAGCCAAGCATTAGTCCGAAAGGGACCAGCGTGAATGCCAACCATACCCATAGCACGGGGGCGGCCCATTGCCGATACAGTTTTGTGCCCAGGTCCACCGCCTGCCAGGGGCTACGTGGTGCCAGGCGGGCGCTAGCTTTCTCGAGTTCCATTACGTCCCCCGAAGAAAAGATAGAGATAAAGCAGAGCCCAGCAGGCCGCACCGACGCTGTATTTTATGGTGGCGTCGAAGTCTCTGGGCGACCAGAACGCCTCGATGAAAGCGGCCAGCAGCAAAAGAGCGAAGACCCCGTACATGGTCGGCAAGGCATCCCGTGCTGCCAGACGCAGGGCATCCAGCCGTGACCATTGTCCCGGTGCAATAATCGACCAGCCCAGTCGCAACCCGGCGCCGCCGGCCAGCACGATGGCGGTGAGTTCCGGGGCCCCATGGGCGATGACGAAGGTAAAGAAGGCCTCATGGCCGCCGGTGTTGATCAGGTGGCCGGCGATGGCGCCAAAGAAACTGCCGTTGAACAGCATGACAAAGATGGCACCCACGCCCAGCAGCAGACCGCCGGCAAAGGTACGAAAGGCAATGCCGATGTTGTTCTTGATGTAGTAACCGAACATCAGCACATCATCCTCGCCCTCTCGCCCGGCATGGATGTCGCTGCTGCCCGAATCCTCCGGCTGATACATGAGCTCCAGATCCGAGAGCATGGCTTCGTCTACTACGGTGTAGATCATCTCCGGTTGCTGCTGCACCAGAATCCAGGCGAGGGCGATGGACAGAACGAAACTGAGGGCGCTGACCAGGTGCCACTTCCATTGCCGTCGCACGGCGGCGGGAAAGCCATGGGCAAAAAATGCGCCAATACGATCCGCCAGGGGCGGGTTGTAGCGGTACAGCTGGCGGTGGGCGCGCAGCACCAGATTGTTCAGGTATTGCTGAAGTTCCAGACTGTAGGTGCGCTCCCGGGCCAGCGCCAGTTGATGGCACAGCTGGCGGTAATCTGCCACGAAGCGGTCCAGCGGCAGGCGTTTCTTGCGCGACACCCGCAGCGCTTCCAGTTGCTCCAGTTGCTGTTCCAGCGACTCCCATAGAGGTCGGTACTGTTGTTCGAAGCGAGCCTGTTTCACCGTGCCCCCTCAAGCAAGTAACGGGTTACGGCTCGCAGGCGTTGCAATGCCTGGGACGGGTTCAGTTCCGGGAACGCCAGTTGCGCCAACTCCTGCTGGCGGGCTTCGGAGAATTGATCCTGGCGTTCGTGGAAGGCCAGCAGAGCCAGCTGGTCCTGGGCGCTGAGTGGCCAGTCCGGCGGATTGGCCGGGCCGCTGTGTTGCTTGCGGGTGGTCCCGGTTTGCTCGATATGGACTACCAGGGTGTTGGCCGCCATGTCCCCCAGGCGCTGATAGCGCGGACTGATCAGGGTGGTGATAAAACCGAGCAGATAAAACAGCGGGAAAGCATCTGCAGTGCGCAGCAGATTCCGGATCAGACTGCCGTTGAAACTGAGTGGACTCCCGTTGGCATGCACCACGGCAATGCCCATGGCTTTCTTGCCCGGGGTCTGGCCATGACGCAACGCCTCGAACAGGGTGGGGTAAAACCATTCCAGGGCAAAGCCGATAATCAGCAGCAGGCCAATGCCCATTTTGCCAAGCATGCCCAGCACAAACGCCAGGACCGCGAAAATCAGCAAACGAATGAGGAGGTCGATACCGTAGGCCATGGCCCGGGTTACCGGGCCCGCCAGGGACAGGCTGAGCATGGCCCCTTCCGGTGTCTCCACCTCATACCGTTCGTCAATCAGCATTTTGCCCCTGGCGAATCTGCAGGGCAGAGAATACAAACAGCATCACCGTCAGCGAGGTCTTGGCGATGGCCAGGGTGCGCACCGGCGGCGGATCCAGTAGCTGGACAGCATAGCCGCAGAAATAGAACAGCAGAATAAAGCACAACCAGGTGGCCTGGCGCTTGTTGCCACTGATCACGGCCGGCAGCATCAGCACCAGCGGTGCGTAGAGAATCGCCGCAAAGATGATGCTGGAAAGAGGATGAACATCCGGCGGCGCCAGGCTGAACAGCCCGGTGATGCCCACAAACAGCAAGAGTGCGTAGCTGATACGCAGAAGCAGAAGATTCATTGTCAGGCCTTGAGTTGGCGGGCCAGGGTCGCCAGGCGTTTGCCCAGCGCCCGTGCCAGGGAGATTTCATGATCGGTCAGCGACGGGTCCGCATCGATGCCGGCAACGTGGGTAGGACCGTAGGGAGTGCCGCCACTGCGGGTATCCAGCAGCGCCTGTTCGGAATAGGGCACCCCGGTTATGACCATGCCGTGATGCAGCAGCGGGGTCATCATGGATAGCAGGGTGCTTTCCTGGCCACCATGCAGACTACTGGTGGAACTGAATACGCCGGCGGGTTTGCCGATCAGGGTGCCTTTCATCCACAGATCGCTGGTCTGGTCGACAAAGTATTTCAAGGGTGCCGCCATATTGCCGAAGCGGGTGGGGGAGCCCAGCGCCAGACCACTGCATCCGGCCAGGTCATCCAGGCTGGCGTAGGGAGCCCCCTGTTCGGGTACGGCGGGTTCACTGGCTTCACTGTTGGCGGAGACTGCCGGTACCGTGCGCAGTCGCGCCTCCATGCCGGTGCTTTCGATACCACGGGCAACCTGTTGCGCCAGGTTGGCTACGCTGCCGTTGCGGCTGTAGTAAAGCACCAATACATAATCCGTCATGATGGTGTCAGTCCAGCAGGTTAAGGGCGTTTTCCGGGGGACGCCCCAGTACCGCCTTGTTGCCCCGTACCAGGATGGGACGCTCAATCAGTTTCGGGTACTGCACCATGGCAGCAATGACCTCATCGTCGCTGCTTTCCGCAGACAAGCCGGCCGTTTTATAGTCGGCTTCCTTGTTACGCACCAGATCATGGGCGCTGGGTAAGCCGAGTTTCTTGACCAGAGTTTTCAACGTGGCGGCGTCCGGGGTGTCGTCCAGATACTTTACGATAGTGGGCTGGATGCCGTTGTCTTCCAGCAATGCCAGCGTCTGGCGGGATTTCGAGCAGCGTGGATTATGGAAGAGGGTGTAGTCCGTCATGAGTTTTGCATATTCTGTGGATGAGGGTGTCATTGTAAGGCGCTTGAATCCGCTGGCAAGGAGAGGATGCCGATAGCATGGAAACTGATGAAGAGGTCATTCCGGTCCGCGCCAGGCTGGATTCCATTCGTGCCTTTTTTGCCTTGCTGGTGCGTCAGTTCAAGGAAGATGGCTGTCGGGAAAGCGCTGCCGCACTGACTTACACGACGCTCTTTGCCATCGTGCCGGTGATGACCGTGAGCTTTTCGGTACTGGCCTCGGTGCCTGCACTGAAGGGCAAGGGGATTCAGCTCCAGCAATGGGCGTTTGAATACTTTGTGCCGTCGGCGGGCAATATGCTGTTGGAGCACCTGCAGTCGTTTGCCCGCCAGGCCACCAATCTGACCGGCCCGGGGGTCATTATTCTGATCATCACCTCGGTATTGATGCTGCGGACCATCGAACAGACCGTGAATCGAATCTGGAAGGTGCGCACTGCCCGTAAGGGGCTTACCAGTCTGATGATGTACTGGGCGGTGTTGTCACTGGGGCCGATCTGTCTGGGTGCGGGGCTGGCGATCTCGTCCTATCTCACCTCCCAGGCTATTTTCAGTGACACCGTGCACTATCTGGGTGGTGTCAGGCTGTGGTTGTCGTTGCTGCCTTTCCTCTTCACCACGGCCATGCTGACGTTGCTATACACGGTGGTTCCCAACACCAATGTCCCTTTGCGTCAGGGCATGCTGGGTGCGGCCTCTGCAGCATTGCTGTTTGAACTGGCAAAAAGCGGTTTTGCCTTTTTTATCCGCCAGGCCCCCAGCTATGAAGTGGTGTACGGGGCGTTTGCGGCGGTGCCGCTGTTTCTTCTGTGGGTGTACATTTCCTGGATCATTGTGCTCGGTGGCGCGGAGCTGGTTCGGGCCCTGGTGGTATTCCAGGAGCATCGACGTCGGGTGCCGAGAATGCATGCGCTGATGCGTTTACTGCATGCTTTCTGGCTACGTCAGCAACAGGGCAAGGTGCTGCGCAGCAAGGAAGTGCGTCAGGTGATGCGCGATTGCGGAGTCAGTCAGTGGGATGAGTTTCGCAACTTATTGATGGACGCCAAGCTGATACGGCGCACGGACGAGGGCGGTTATATGCTATCCCGGGATCTGCGCAACCTGACACTGGGACAGCTGGTAGCTATGCTGCCGTGGCCGGCCCATACCCAGCTTCGGGTGCGCCTGGGCAATGATGAATCCGCCTGGGAGCAGGTATTGAAGGAAAAGATGGATCAGGCCCGTGACGGTATGATGGCGCCGCTGGATATGCCGCTGGATACACTCTTTCACCGTCGTGACAGTATTACCGACGACGAGGAGATTGGGGAGAGCAATGATGGCGATCACTAAACATGTACTGGTGAGCGGTAGGGTTCAAGGGGTAGGCTACCGGGCCTGGACCCAACGCCAAGCCAGCCTGCGAGATCTTGCCGGTTGGGTACGTAATTGTGACGACGGCCGTGTGGAAGCCATCCTGCACGGCCCGCCGGATGCGGTATCGGCGATGCTGGACGCTATGCGCCAGGGGCCGGCCATGGCCCGGGTGGAAGAGGTAATCACCCGGGATTCAGAGGCGCCGCTGACCCGGCACTTTGAGGTAACTCGATGAAACAAGTTGAACTGGTAAACGGTGACTTGCGTTTTCCGGCACTGATGGCCGGCAGTGGCGAGCCCGTGATTTTGTTGCATGGTTTTCCGGATACCCATGAAAACTGGGCGGTGCAAATCAATGCGCTGGCGGAGGCAGGTTATACCGCCATTGCGCCAGCGTTGCGCGGCTATGCCCCGGGCTGCCAGTCCGGAAGCGGCGATTATTCTCTGTATGCCGCAGTGGACGACCTGATGGTGTTTGCCGCTCAGCTGGGTGGCCGTGTGCACCTGATCGGTCATGACTGGGGGGCGGCGGTGGGCTACCTGGCGTGCGCCCAGTCCCCGGAAACCTTCTGCTCTTTCAGTGCTCTGGCCATACCGCCCCTGCGCCGGATTCCCCAGGCACTGCTCAAGGTTCCCGAACAGGTGCTGCTCAGTGGCTACATGCAGTTTTTCCAGTTGCCGATGGCCCCGGAGGCCTGGCTCAAGCGCGGCGATCTGGGTGGTGTGGAAACCCTCTGGCGGCGTTGGTCGCCGGACTGGGACCCGGGGCTCTACCTGGACAATGCCAAGCACACGTTGGCGGAGCCGGGGGTGATCAGTGCAGCGCTGGCCTGGTATCGGGCCATGTTCAAGCTGTGGAAGAAGGAGCAGCGTAAGGCCCTGACCTGGCTGGGGCAGGATATCGCCACGCCCACCCAGATTCTGATCGGCGAAAATGACGGCTGCATGAGTCCCAAACTGCTCGAACATACTCTGGTGGACACTGATTTCAGCGGCGGCGTGGAGTTGCAGCAGATTGCCAATGCCGGGCATTTCCTGCATCTGGAGCAGCCGGAAGTGATCAACGATCATCTGCTGCGTTTGCTCAACAATACCCGCTGCGACTGAATGAGCTACGAGCTACGTTCGTTGGATGGGGACAGGGTGGAAAGTCCCCAAGACCTTGGCATTTCTACGAAGCCGCTGTAGGAGCGCCTCTCGAGGCGCGAACCGAGCGGCGCGAGGCAATAAGGACGATTGTCCGTCATTCTTTCTGGAGCCTGTCGAGTTCTGCGATTCCTGATCGCCCTGCGGGCGATTTCCGCGCAAGCGCGGTTCGCACCTCAAGAGGTGCTCCTACGGGTGCCTTTGGTAGGGGCGTCTAGGTAAAATTCTCAGGCTTCACACTCTGCGCTATACTACGCGCCCCCAAATTGTCCCAGCAGGAGTAATCCCATGACGGTGATTCGCCAGGATGACCTGATCCAGAGCGTGGCTGATGCCTTGCAGTACATCTCTTACTACCATCCGGTGGATTTCATTCGTGCCGTCACCGAAGCCTACGAGAAGGAAGAGAGCAAGGCTGCCAAGGACGCCATGGCGCAGATCCTGGTCAATTCCCGCATGTCTGCCATGGGCCGTCGGCCTATTTGCCAGGACACCGGTATCGTGACCGTATTCGCCAAGGTGGGCATGAATGTCACTTTTGAAGGCGACATGAGCCTGGATGACATGATCAACGAAGGTGTACGCCGGGCCTACAACCATCCGGAAAATGTCCTGCGCGCTTCGGTGCTGGCGGACCCGGACGGCAAGCGGGCCAACACCAAGGACAACACCCCGGCAGTGATCAACTATTCCATCGTACCCGGTGACAAGCTGGAGATTGACGTGGCGGCCAAGGGCGGCGGTTCCGAAGCCAAGTCCAAGTTTGCCATGCTCAACCCTTCTGATTCCGTGGTTGACTGGGTGCTGGAGCAGGTTCCCAAGATGGGGGCCGGGTGGTGCCCGCCGGGCATGCTGGGCATCGGCATTGGCGGTACCGCCGAGAAGGCCATGCTGCTGGCCAAGGAATCGCTGATGGATCCCATCGATATTCACGAGTTGCAGGCCCGTGGCCCGCAGAACCGCTCTGAAGAGTTGCGTCTGGAACTGTTCGAAAAGGTCAATGCATTGGGCATCGGTGCCCAGGGTCTGGGCGGCCTGACCACCGTCCTGGACGTGAAAGTGGCCGATTATCCCACCCACGCGGCCAACAAGCCGGTGGCCATCATTCCCAATTGTGCTGCCACCCGCCATGCCCATTTTACCCTGGACGGCACGGGGCCAGCGGACCTGAAAGCGCCGGATCTGGAAGAATGGCCGGAGATTGCCTGGGGCAATGATGAGGGCGCCAAGCGCGTCAATCTGGATACCGTGACCCCGGAAGAAGTGCAGACCTGGCAGCCCGGTGACACCCTGCTACTGTCCGGCAAGCTGCTCACCGGCCGTGATGCGGCCCACAAGCGCATGGTAGACATGATTTCCAAGGGCGAAAAACTGCCGGTGGACTTCACCAACCGCTTTATCTACTACGTGGGTCCGGTGGATCCGGTGGGCGATGAGGTGGTTGGCCCCGCTGGCCCGACCACAGCCACCCGGATGGACAAGTTCACCCGCACCATGCTGGAAGAAACGGGGCTGATCGGCATGGTCGGCAAGGCCGAGCGTGGCGATACCGCTATCGAGGCCATCAAGGACAACAAAGCGGTGTATCTGATGGCCGTGGGCGGCGCCGCCTATCTGGTGTCCAAGGCTATTCGCAAGTCACGGGTAGCGGCCTTTGAAGATCTGGGTATGGAAGCCATCTACGAGTTCGAGGTGGAAGACATGCCGGTGACCGTGGCAGTGGACTCCAAGGGCGAATCCGTTCACAAGACTGGACCGGTGATCTGGAAAGAAAAGATCGCTGCACGTTAAGGTTCTGCATGTCTCGGAGGGGGTAGTCTGGCTACCCCCTTTCTTCCTGTCCCGATGCCACAGGCGACGTTCTGTTTTGCGTATTGTTCCGGCTATTCTCATTGGGTGTCTGGCAGCCGCGGTCAGCGGTTGCAGTTCCCTGGTGCCGGCCACGGCCGACTGGCTGGGCTGGACCCGTGCCCCGACCCTGGTGGATGGTCTCGACTACGATGAGATCGACGCACTGGGTGCCCGGACAGGAGCGTGCCTTTCTCTCTATCAGCACTACATCGACGGCCGTTACCTGAGACAGCAGCAGGGGGCGGTATGGCATGAGGAGTGTAAAGAACGCATTGCCCAGGCCCGCAAGGCCCGAGAATATGCCCGACAGCTGGATCAGGAAGTGGAGATCGCCTGGCAGGCGGTACTGGACCACAAGGAAGCGCAGCGGCAACAGGCCCAACGGCGCCGCCAGATCCGTGAGGACATGCGTCAGGCCCAGCAAATGGCGGAAACCCTGCGAAATGCCGAAGAGGAGCAGGAGAAGGCACAGAATCAGCGGTTGGAGAGGCTGGACGGGGCCAATATTCATAACCTCATGCTGGAGGTGCCCAACCTGCCACTGGCGTTCACGGTAGGGTCCCCCTCGGACATGACCCTGAAGCGCTTTCTGGCCTGTCTGGAAGTGCTATATCCCAATGAGGGCTATCAGATACGCCGCAATGGCGACAAGCTGACGGTGAAGGCCGAGCGGGCCACCATGATGCGTGGCGATGTGTTGCTGGAAAGTCGCTATACCCGGATCTGGGATAACTGGACCCTGCAGTACCTGTCGGTGGGAGAGATCCGGGCGGAGAGCGCCCAGGACCGCTACGTGCTTGCCCGGAATCTGCTGGGTTCCCAGTGTCAGCCGGACCGGCAAGACGATCAATGAGTCTGGCTGTTTCATGGTGCCAATGAATCGGCCCACTCCTTCTTTCCCTTTACCTTTCCCAATCTCGCCTTTCCGATCTATCGAATAAGTCCGGGAGCCCGGCCCCATCCCTGGGGCTACGGAGATCAATCAGGTCTTCCTGGGGTCACAGTACGAAGGCCTGGGGCCACCCGGACAACCAATATACTGTTCATTTGGTCAGTGGTCAATCAAAGGCAGTGACGAGTCGCGAGGAGCGAGTTTCGAAAGGCGGGGTGGTTTGCTTTTCGAGACTCGCTTCTCGCAACTCGTTCCTATCCCGCCCGCAGCTTCGGTTTCACCGAGATCAGCAGTGCCGGCAGCAGCGTCAGGTTGCTGAGCAGGGCGACCAGCATGGCCAGGCCGGTGAGCAGGCCGAAGTACACCGTGGGGTTGAAATTGGAGAACGCCAGGATCGAGAAGCCGGCAATGATCGTCAGCGAGGTGTAGTACATGGCCTTGCCGATGGAACCATGGCAGCGCTTCATGGTGGCTACGTAGTCATTATCTTTCGGCAGCTCCTCATGGAAGCGGTGGATGTAGTGAATGGTGTCATCCACGGCGATGCCGATGGTGATGGCGGTGATGGTAATAGTCATCAGGTCCAGCGGCAGGCCAATCCAGCCCATCAGGCCCAGCACCAGAGATGCGGAGATCAGGCTTGGCACCATGCTGATAAGCGCCACTGGCAGGCTGCGGAAGAGGATCAGCAGCATTACCAGAATGGCGGCAAACACATAGCCCAGGGTCTTGATCTGGGAATCGAACAGGCTTTGCAGCATGTTGTTGTAGAGCACCATGGCGCCGGTGAGGTTTACCTGCTCGGGTTGCAGGCCAAAGTCGCTTTCCAGGTCGGTGCGGATCTTGGCCAGCAGCTCGTTGCGGTTAAGGTTCTGATCCGAATCGATCACCCTTACGCTGAAACGCACCTGGTTGCCGTCGTCGGACAGGTAGGGACGCACCAGCTGGTCACGCAGGTCCTCGGGAATAAAGCTGGCCAGCAGCATCAACTGGACATAGCTGAGCGGTCCCTCGTTGAGTTTTTCCGCCACCTTGTAGGTGGTGGCGATGGACAGCACCTTGCCGGTTTCCGGCAGGGATTGCAGGTAATTCTGGATTTCCACCAGCTGGGCCAGACGTGCCGGGGTAAACCAGTAGGCCCCTTTCAATGGATTGGGCTTGGCCTGCTGGGATTCGGCAAACGGATCGGCAGAGGGCGCGCTTGCAAAGGGATCGTCGCCGCCTGAGCCAGCGGAGAAGGGGTCGCTATCGGCAAACGGGTCCGGCTCGGCAGTGGCAAACGGGTCGCTATCGCCACCCGCCGCGAACGGATCTGTTGCGGCGCTGTCGTCCATGGATTCACCGTCCCAGCCGGTGGCAGGCCCGGATGACGCTGTCGCACTGCGGGCGTCAGTACTGGGCGCATCGATGACGATATCCAGCGGCGTTGTGCCCCCGAGCTTGCGATCAATCTGCAGCATGCCCTGGTAGATTTCCGTGTCTTTCTGAAAGTAGTCGATAAAGCGGTTTTCCACCGTTAATCTGCTGATCCCCCACAGGGAGGCGACCACGGTGACAATAGCCAGCACCATCAGGGTAGGGCGGTGCCGTTCGGTAAAGTCGGCAAAGGCCAGGGTGAACTTGCGGCTGAAGTCGCGCCCCTGTTGCGGTTGGCCGGCCTTCAACGGACCCAACAGGGCCGGGAAAACCAGAAAACAGACCACCAGGGCCACGCCCAGGCCGAATGTCATCATCCAGCCGAAGTCGATCACCGGGCGAATGCCACTGATCACCAGGGACGAGAAGCCCACCATGGTGGTGAGGATCATGTAGATCATGGGCCGCATCATATGGGCGGCAGTTTCCCGGATCAGCCATTTCTGGCTGGCCTCCGGGTTCTCCTCATGGAGCTCCCGGAAACGTACGGTCAGGTGAATGGTGATCGACATGGTGATGATCAGCAGTAACGAGATGTAGTTACTGCTGATCACCGAGACTTTCCAGTCCATCCAGCCCAGCCAGCCGGTCACGGTCAGCACGGTGACACCACAGCAGGCCAGGGGGACGACTACCCAGCGGGGGCGGCGGAAAATCATGAACAGGGTGACGATCAGGAACGCCAGCACGCCGATGCCGAAGATTTTCAGGTCCGCACGAATAAAGCGCACCAGATCCGTGGCGATCATGGGCACCCCGCCGAGGAACAGTTTTGCCTCGTCCCGGTAGCTGTCCATGATATGGCGCACCTGATCAATCTCGCCGGCGGTGCGTTCCTGAATCTGGCTGCTGTAGTCACTGAAGGCCTGGGAGGCCTCTTCCAGCGCCTGTTCGCCGTCTTCGTCCAGCTCGCCCTCGTGTTGCTGGGCACGCAGCTCATTACGGCGGTAAAGCAGGTCGTAATATTTTTCGTCGCGCTCGAAGCTCACCAGCAGGGCGGTGGTGTTGCCGTCGTCGCTGACCAGCAGATCTTCATAGAGCGGGTTTTCTTCGGTGAATTCCTTCTGCGCCAGTGACAGGTCCACATCCTCATCAGTGAGGGTCCGGTAGTCGTTGGCCAGGTCACTGAACTCCACCTGGGGGCTGAACAGCAGGGGGACATCCAGCATGCTGTACACCGAACTGACCCTGTCGACCTGTTTCAGATCGTTCTGCAATGCCTGCAAGTGCGCCAGGGTATCGCGCTGGAACAGCGGCGCCTGGGACGGGGTGTAAGTGATGATCAGGAAATCACTGCCCCCGTAGCGCTTGGAAATCTTCCGGTAGTACTGCAATGCCTCATCGTTCTCGAGCACCAGCGAATCCGCCGATGCATCAATCTTGAAGTCCCGGGCCTGCCAGGCGGCGACCGAACAGATAAGCGCCAGCAGAGCCAGCCAGAAAACCGGGTGAGCCAGCACAACCCGGCAGTAGGCATTAAACAGTCGATGCGTCATGAAGGAATCCGTTCAGGGTCAACAATCAGAACATGGCAGCGTATTCTGCCGCAAAGCGGGTATCGAAGCGGTGAATCAGTTTGCCGGCGGGCCAGGCGAGCAGGGTGAGCAGCCCTTCAGTCCATTCTTCCTGGTGGACGCGACAGCCACCCTGGCCGTCATCGATAAAGGTGAATCGATGGGTGATACGCGCGAAGGGAAGATGCAAGCCCCAGGTGATACGCTCGTTTTCCTTGTATTCCATCACCCGGACCACCACCGGCGCCGGCGGCAGCCCGGGCAAGTCTGCCACGAACAGTAGCAGGGCGCCGGGGCGCCAGTTGCCATTCAGCAGTCGGGCATGACGCACCACCGAGCACCAGTTCTGCCAGTTGGTTGCGTCGGTGAACAATTTGAAGGCCTGTTTGCGCGAGGCCCGGGTGTCGGTGACCTCGTCGACCAGATAGCGTTTGAGCATAATCGATCCGGTTGTTGATTGGGGTAACAGCAGGAAGCTGGATGAGGTGTTACACCTATGCCCTGACCCGCTTCGCGAGGGGGTTATTCAGGGCTCTCTAGAGTACTCACTGTCCGAGGGAACCTCCAGTAGGTCAAACGGGCCAATCCCCGGCCGCTGGTTGACCTGCCCGATACCTTTGCCTAGTTTCTGGGGATTGCGAGGAAACATCATGAACACAACGTTGCTTCCGGCTTCCATTCTTCCCGGCCTTCTTGAAGTCTCCCTGCGCGGGCGTCTGGATGTGCAGTCCCTGTTCGAACGGGCCGGTATTGATGCGGACATTGTCGGACGCAATGACCGGTTCATCAGCCTGCTGCAGCTGGATGAACTGCTTTATTCCGCGTTCAGTGAAAGCGATGATCCCTTGTTCGGTTTGCAGGTGGGGGCCGACAATCATTACGGCAACCTGGATCTACTGGGTAACCTGATGGCAACGGCCGACACCCTGGAACAGGGGTTGGCCATGCTTTTTCGGTACAAGGATCTGGTGGTTCCGTACCTGGATTTCTCTCTGACGACCAGCGGCGACGAAGTGATGCTGGCAGTGGCCAGCAAGGATCCGAGCCTGCGCTTTACCGCCACCCGGACCCATAATGAAGTGGTGGTGGCCACCATGGTGGCCATCGGACGCTCCTTGCTGGCGGGTGACATGCCAGTAAGGAGTGCCTGGTTTCTCCATGACGAGCCGCTGGCCGAACACCTTGCGGTTTACCAGCGGTTTTTCCAGTGCCCGCTGTACTTCGCCCAACAGCACAATGCCATCACGATTCCGGGCAGTCTGTTAGCCGAGCCGTTGCCGAGGGCCTATCCCAAGTATAATGAACGTCTGCGCAAATCCGCGGATCAGGTGTTGTCCGGTCTGTCGCGGGCTGCGGGCGTCTCCGGTCAGGTGATCAAGCAGCTGGAAATCATGCTGGGAGGCCAGACGGTGACCATGGAAGCGGTAGCCGATGCGCTCGCCATGACCCCTCGCACCCTTCAGCGACGGCTTCAGGAGGAGGGCACCCGCTTCGCCCAGCTCCGCGACCAGGTCCGTCATCAGCATGCCTGTCAGGTACTGCGCGGCCCGGGTTGTGACATGCAGGCACTGGCCATGGAGCTGGGCTTTTCCGATACCGCCAATTTCTACCATGCCTTCAAGCGCTGGCAGGGTTGTGCCCCCGGGCAATATCGCAAGCAATTCTCCTGATACAGGCGCTCCTCACAGCTGCGACGTTTTGCCACATTGGTTTTGCCCGCAGCATCGTTAGGCTGCCCACTTCTGTTATTCAGTGGGGAGGCGACACATGCCCAAGACAGCAAAACTTCTCGTGGTGGCAACGGCCATGGCCAGCGTGGGCCAGGTTCAGGCTCATTATGATGGCGGTCGGGCCGACAGCCATGCGCCGATTTCAGTGATGGGTGACCACACCCATGGCAAAGGCGAATGGATGCTGTCCTATCGTTATATGGGCATGGGGATGAGTGGTGCCAGGTCCGGCAGTGAATCCCTGAGTACCAACGAGGCCTTCGGCGAGATTCCCGGCATGGGCATGATGAACATGAAGGCATTGCCCGACGAGATGACCATGCACATGCACATGCTCGGGGGCATGTACGCGCCGACGGACAATCTCACCCTGATGGCCATGCTGCCGTATACCACCAACAAGATGACCACCAAAACTCGCATGACCATGATGATGAACACCATGGATGACGAGTTCGACACCGAAACCTCCGGTATTGGTGATGCCAGCATCGGTGGCCTCTACAAGTTCTTCGACCAGGATGGCTATCGTCTTCATTTGAACCTGGTGTTGGGGTTGCCCACCGGCTCTATTGATGAAGAAGACTATGTGCCCATGCAGGGCAAGGAGATCCAGTTGCCATATCCCATGCAGTTGGGGTCTGGCAGCTACGAGGCACGCCCGGGCATTACCCTGAACAAGCAATACCAAAGCTGGAGCTGGGGTGCGCAGGTGAGTGCCAGAATCGCACTGGATGAGAATGATCAGGGTTACAAACTGGGTTCCCGACGTTACCTGACGGCCTGGGCAGCGAAGCCAGTCAGTCCCTGGGCCTCTGTCTCTCTGGCGGCCTACAAAAGCTGGTGGTCGGACATTCATGGCCAGGCGGAAGATCTGACCATTTCACCCAACATGAATCCTGCCGCCGATCCGGACGCCAAGGGTGGGCAGCGACTGGATATCGGCCTGGGGCTGAACCTGTTGGGCAAGAACGGCACACTGAAGGGCCATCGTTTGGCGCTGGAATACAAGGCCCCGGTTCACCAATCCCTGCATGGTGTCCAGATGGAAACCGACTACACCTTCACGGTGGGTTGGCAGAAGGCCTTCGGCGGGAAATAAGAGGTTGTCGCAGGATGGACCAAAAAAAGCCGCCTTAAAAGGCGGCTTTTTTATGATTCGATGGTGCCGGAACGCGGAATCGAACCGCGGACCTACTGATTACGAATCAGTTGCTCTACCGACTGAGCTATCCCGGCATGCCCGTTATTCAGAGCGGCGCTAGTTTAGCAGGACGCCCCGGGCTGGCAAGTAGCGGCGTCAAGAAACCTGCTTGATGCCGGCCAGTTTGCGGGCGTGCCATTTCTTGGCGTCCACATCCATGCCGCGCAGGATCTGTATGCGCTGTGCCTGGGGGCTCCCGGCGCCGTGCATGGATTCGGTGAGGTACCCGACGGCGTTACGACCCAGCGTCATGTTTTCGATCAGGCGCAGGATGCGCATGCGGTCTTCGGTGGGAATGTCGTCCCGCCCTTTCAGGAAACGGCGGATAATGTCGCCGGCTTCCTGGTTTTCCAGGTCTTTCTCGCTGGGCATGGTGACCATGATGCCGCCGGCCAGATCCTGTGCCAGTCGGGAGATTTCATAGGGAAAGCGGGTCACGTTGTGCTTGCACACGTTGGACAGCATGGCGTCGTTCATGAAGATGCCGCTGGGCATCTGCTTGGCCTCGTGGGAGCTGGCGATGCCTGAGGAGTAGATGGTTTCGTTCAGGTGCACCATTTCCACCAGCTTGTCGCGAATATGGCTGATTTTCTCCAGGCCGTTGTATTCGGCAATGGACGCGGCGGCACCCACCAGCACATCGCCCAGGCCGGTTTTGCACACATAGCTGGCCCGGTGATAGGCGGTGAAACGGGCCACCATGTCCTGGGCAAATTCGTACTCGCCGTCCATGAAAACATGCTCATGGGGAATAAAGACGTCATCGAAATAGACCAGGACTTCCTGGCCGCCATATTCGGCATTGCCCTGATCGATGTCGCCACCTTCCATAGCCCGGGTATCGCAGCTCTGGCGGCCGTAGATATAGGTGATGCCTTCCGCGTCGCCGGGGATCATGCCGACCACCGCATAATCCCGGTCGTCTTCAGTCAGGTTCATGGTGGGCATGACGCAGATCCAGTGCTGATTCCAGCCACCGGTCATATGGGCTTTCACGCCTTTCACGTAAATGCCCTTGTCCGTGCGACGGGTCACGCGCATGAACATGTCCGGATCACTCTGCTGGGCCGGGCGCTTGCTGCGATCGCCCTTGGGGTCAGTCATGCCGGCGGCGATGAGGATGTTCTTGCGCTGCGCTTCTGCGAGAAAATCCAGGAAACGCTGGTGATACTGTGTGCCATGCTTCTCGTCGATCTCGTAGGTAATCGAATGCAGCACGCTGATGGTGTCCAGGCCGGTGCAACGTTGAAAACAGGTCCCGGTAATCTGCCCCATGCGGCGTTGCATCTTGTTCTTTTTCACCAGGTCTGCCGGCGATTCCACGATGTGCAGAAAGCGGTTCACCGGAGCATCAATCAGCGGTGACCAGGCCGTGGCCAATTCCGGATCCTCAATGGCCAGATCGTAACTAGCACGCAGGGCATTGATGCTGGGTTTGATGATCGGGTGGTCAGCGGGTTCGTCGATCAGTTCGCCGAACAGGAATAGGCGGGTGCCGCGGTTGCGCAGGCTAGCCAGGTAATCCTCACCGGTTTTCAGGACAGAAAAGCGATTCCAGCGCTGTTCAGCGCTTTCCTCGCGGCGCGGGGCAGGGGTCGCGGCGTTCATGTTGCCTCCTGTGATTTCCATTGCAGGGTATTGTGACTTGGGGGTCACATCCGATGGTATACAGGGTGTTGCGGGAGGCAATGACAGAAACGGCCGCTGTACGCTGCGGTCAAGTCAGGGGTGCTGTGGTGCCGGGATGGCTGGCTGTAGGAGCGTCGCTTGCGGCGCGATAACTAACCCAGGATTAAAAGCTTTTTCACCACTGTGGGCACACACAGAGCACACAGAGAAAAAACAGTCTTTTCCTCAGTGATCTCTGTGTCCTCTGTGGTAATACGTCTTTTCAGGTTTTGGTTTATCGTGCCGCCAGCGACGTTATTCGCTTCGCACCTACGGATGGGGTGGGTCAATCCTGTGCCTTGAACACCATCGACGCCGAATTCAGGCAATAGCGCAGGCCGGTAGGGGGCGGTCCGTCCGGGAAGACATGCCCCAGGTGGCCGTCGCAGCGGGCACAGCGGATTTCCACCCGGACCATGCCATGGCTGGTGTCGCGCAGTTCGCGGATATGCTCCGGGTCAAAGGGCTGGTAAAAGCTGGGCCAGCCCGTACCGGATTCGAATTTGGCGCTGGCGGCGAAAAGTGGCAGCTCGCACAATTTGCAGTGGTAGACGCCATTTTCCTTGTTGTCGAGCAGGCCACCGCAGAAGGGAGGTTCCGTGCCCTGATTGAGGAGAATGCGTCTTTCCTCGGCGGTGAGGCTTTCCGCGCGTTGCTGTTTTTCCGTGTCACTGAGAGGGGTCAGATCATGACCGCTGGCGGAATGTGTTGCGCTCATTGGGTGTCCCCCTTGAGCAGATCGGGAAAGGCGTGGATGAGCTTTTCCACCTTGGGTTTGGCCACGTGAACGATATAGCCCTGATTCGGGTTGTGATTGGCGAAGTTCTGGTGGTAATCCTCGCCCCGGTAGAAAGTTTCCAGGGGCTCCAGTGTGGTCACGATGGGCGCGGTAAAGGCCCCGGCGTTTTCCAGCTGCTGGATATAGGCCCCGGCCACCGCTTTTTCTTCCGCACTCTGATAGAAAATGGCGGAGCGGTACTGGGTGCCCCGGTCGTTGCCCTGGCGATCTTTCTGGGTCGGGTCGTGGGCGACGGAGAAGAACACCTTGAGCAATTGACCATAGCTGATCACCTTGCTGTCGTAGGCGATTTCCACCGCTTCCGCGTGACCGGTGGTGCCGGTGCAGACCGCCTCATAATTGGCGCGGGAGGCATGGCCACCGGTATAACCAGACGTGACCGCCAATACGCCGTCCAGATTGAGGTAAACCGCTTCCACACACCAGAAGCATCCCCCCGCCAATATGGCTTTGCGGATGCCATCCGTTGGCAGGTCGTCCACCGGATCCGGGAAGCGTTCCGGATGAATGGCCAGGGATGTTCCGGGTATTACTGCACTCATGGAGTCCTCCGCGGGTAAGAATGTCCCGGCGCGTGGCCGGGGGCTACTGGCCTGAAACTGGCTGTTGGAGCTTTGCTTGCAAAGCGAAGGTTTCAGGTTGCACCGCACTTGATCAACCCCTTCCCCTTGCAAGCCAGGCTCTAACAGTCGCTCAGGTCAGTCCTGCTTCACTGCGCCGCTATTGATCAATCTGTCGATCTGTTCGTCACTGAAACCCGCCTGGCGCAGTACCGCCTGGCTGTCGGCTCCGGCGCTGGCCGCGGGTTTGATATCGCTGGCGGCGCTGCGCGAAAAGCGCGGCGTCGGCGCCGGCTGTACGGTGTTGCCAACAGTGACAAAGGAACCTCTTGCCACGTTATGCGGGTGTGAAGGCGCTTCTTCAAGGCTCAATACCGGTGCAAAGCACACGTCGGTACCTTCCATCAACGCGGTCCATTCATCACGGCTCTTGAGTTTGATGACCGCCGCCAGTTTCTGTTTCAGTTCCGGCCATTTGGCCGGGTTCATTTGCTGAGCAAAGTCCTCGGCGGGCAACTCTGCGATGCGGCACAGTTCGGCGTAGAACTGCGGTTCGATACTGCCGATGGACACAAACTTGCCGTCCGCCGTTTCGTAGACCTCATAAAAGTGGGCGCCGGAATCGAGCATATGGGTGCCGCGATTCTCGGTGAACATACCCTGGGCCTTGAGGCCATAGAACATGGCCAT
The DNA here is from genome assembly GCF_001635525.1 of Alcanivorax sp. HI0007. Taxonomy (NCBI): domain Bacteria; kingdom Pseudomonadati; phylum Pseudomonadota; class Gammaproteobacteria; order Oceanospirillales; family Alcanivoracaceae; genus Alcanivorax; species Alcanivorax sp. HI0007. The sequence continues at coordinate 71,051 of NZ_LWEJ01000084.1, read as the reverse complement.
GAGGGCAGCGGAGCCTTCCACCATGGAGCTGTCGACCACCTGGCCCTCGCCAGAGCGCTGGGCTTCCAGAGCGGCACAGACCATGCCGAAGGCCAGCATCATGCCGCCACCGCCGAAATCACCCACCAGGTTCAGGGGAATGGCGGGTTTTTCTCCCTGGCGGCCCATGGCATGAAGCGCCCCGGACAGGGAGATGTAGTTCATGTCGTGGCCGGCGGCCTTGGCCAGCGGACCTGTCTGGCCCCAACCGGTCATGCGGCCATAAACCAGTTTGGGGTTACGGGCCAGGCACTGTTCCGGGCCAATGCCCAGGCGTTCGGTCACGCCCGGACGGAAGCCTTCGAACAGGCCGTCGGCGGTTTCACAGAGCTTGAGGACGGTCTCGATGCCTTCCGGGCTTTTCAGGTCCAGGGCCAGGTTCTGGCGATTGCGGAACAGCACGCTATGGCCGATGGCCGCATGTGGGTTGCCGCCGGGGCGGTCAATGCGAATCACGGTGGCACCCATGTCCGCGAGCATCATGCCGCAGAAGGGGCCGGGGCCGATGCCGGCCAGTTCGATAAAGGTCAGTCCGTTCAGTGGGCCAGTCATAGTCTTGGTTTTCCGTTGTCAGGGAATTAACGCGTTTTCTTTGAGTGTTTTGCGCAGGGCCGTACATTGGCTCTTGGCAATGGCAACGGTATTGCTGGCTTCGTGGGTGGTCGCGATGCCGGTCCACAGCGGCTTGCCGTCGGCGTTGATCAACTCGGCACCATGTTGACGCAGGGCCTCGGGCACGTCCTCCGGGGCCAGCTCGCCACCGATGCCGACTTGCCAGGTCGGCGTCATCTCGCCGGCGGACTGGTCCATGGGGTTGAGGCGATTGCCCGACGTGGGTGGCGCCGCGGCATCAATCAACAAGTGGGTCAGTTCCACCACCAGAATCCGTTGCACATCATTGCTTTGCGCCCAGTCGAGAATGCGGTTTTTTCCGCCTTCGTACCATAGCGGTAATTCCTGGTGGCTGAGCAAAATGGTCAACGAACCACTTGAAAATATTTCCTTGCAGGTCAGTTCCCAGGTTTCGCGGGTGTTGCCTTCCGGGGTGTGGGCCACCAGCAGCAATGTGCCCTGAGGAGGGTGGCTTTCGTCGGCGGTAAAGCGGGTGGTGACCTGGGTGGTGCTGGCACAGCCGGCAACGAGAAGGGCGGGTAACAGAAAGCGAAACAGCGGGTGCATGGCGGATCTCCGGGAGAAAAACGGTGCCATCTGGCACGGCATCAGTGTAGCAGTGCCGCGGGTTTGGCTCACCCGTTACCGCGTTACCCTGTTCGGGGTTGTGACGGTGTTGTCAGCCAGTAAGGGCCGTCTCGCAGAACCCGGCAAATCCGTGCGGTTCCGGCACGGATCAGGGCACGGGCGCGGAAAACAGCGGTTGCCTCTCGCCGGTATCGATGGCAAAGCGACAGGGCCGGGACGGCGGCTGTGTGCCGGGGTACCAGCGCACTTCATAGCGACCGGTTTCCTTTTCGGTATCGCGCAGATGAAGAAGCTGCAGCTCGGCACTGTCATCGGTAATTACGTGATCATGGCAATGAATCGCCAGCAGCGGACGATCCAGTGTCATCCGGCTGGCAGCTTCTGCAGACAATTCCAGACTCCAGTAAGGGCCGCTGGTGGCGTTACCCTGATGATGCGTGGGTGCATTTACCCAGCGACGTGGGCCCGGCCCTGTCAGCATTTCAGGAAAATACTGTCGGCTCAGCAGGGAAAAGGTCTGTTGGCGCGGAATCTGGTCGATGTTGCCCTGTTGCTGTAAATCCCGGCTCAGCCTGACGCTTTGCTGTATCAGGAAATCCAGGGTGTGGGGGCCATACAGGGTGTGCCCGCCCTCGTAGTACTGAAGCGCGTATTCCTCCGGGGTCACGGCATAGCCGAAATAGCCATTGGCCAGGCTGGAAATTTCCACCTGCCAGTCGGGGCCCTCAGGCAGGGTAGCGGCTACCGCCTGTCGAATCCGGTTGCCGCTTTCCAGGGTGATTTCCCAGGGCAGGGGGACCAATACCAGCTGATTGATGCGCACGATCTGGAAAAGGGCCTGGTGGGGGAAGCGCTCCGCAGGTAATAACAATTGCAGTTTGGACAACATCCATTGCTTCACGCCCTGGCAGTTATCGGTAAAAAACCGGCGCGGCCAGTTCTCCGCGAGAAACGGCAGGTAAGACACCGGGAAAACCTCATCGCCGTTGGCTGCGCCTGCCACGGAGGCCCCGGCAATCGCCCGCTCGCAAAGCTCGAAGCGCCCCCCCTCTATGTCGTCAAGCAGGTCCAGCTGGCGGCTGGCGATGGCGGTGGTCAGGGTGGGGGAGAGCCGGGGTTCGAGAGAATGAAACAGCCGGATGGCATGGCTCCCCAATGCCTTGCCGATACGTTCTGCCTCCAGGTCACCGCGTAAATCCTCCTGCCAGGCCGGGTTGTTGTCCGCATGGGTGGCCTGGGCAACCCCGTGGATGAATCGTGAGTGGTCACCGGCGAATTCTCTTTCCAGTTCTTCACTGATCCAGTGCCAGACATCCGCATGATAGGGGCGGGTGAAGGGAGGGATGGCTGTGCCATGGATGGAATAGAGGCTGAGTGCTCCGGCGGGCTCGAAATGATCACCCTGGCGTTGATCAATCCGCAACAGTGTCATGGTCGGATTGACTGCCTGCATGGGGTCTGCCGTTGATTGATCCTGATCAGGAAAGTTATTGGCCCAGGCCGCCATGGAGCGGTTGCGGGTAACGCCGAACAGGTCGCTCTGGCCCACCGCAAAGCGGGCTTCGCGCCGGGATTCATAGGCATCGATCACTGCATCGGCAATTCGCTGGCTGAGAAATTCGAACAGGGCCGGGTCGAAGCCGGGTTTATTGCTGCCAAACACGTTATAGAAGTCGCTGCCCAGATACTGGCCGGGGCCAGAGTGGGTATGGGTAACCAGAAGGGTCAGCGCATGGGCGGGCACATCAGTGCGTTCCATGACCAGTTCTGCCACCCGGTGGCGCAGCACCAGCGAGCCGGAGCCGAGGTCCAATTGAACAATGGCAAGGGGAGTCTGCCCCGGACCACTCAGATAGAACGCTCTGGCCTTGAGACGCGTGCGGAAGCCATCAGCATCCCTGGCCCAGGCGGAATAGCCGAATTTGGGCATGCCGATGGGCGGCGTAATGTCCCGTTCGGCGATACCGGCTTTCGCGACGGTCCCCTCAGCTGTTATCGGTTGTGCAGGGAAGGAGAAAGACAGGGTCTGGCGGGGGTAAAATAGGAAAGGCCAGGCGGCGTGCAACACAGCGCCAAGGATAGCGGTCCCCAGGAGGGTTAGCAGTAAAGTGCGGGTGCGGGGGTTGCGCATGGGTAGGTAATCCCTTTTATTTTGCACCATGGTGCCATATCTCGTTTCCAAAGGGACATAAATCCGCTAAAAGTGTCCTCATTGGTTGGTTTTGATACGAAAAGATACGCTCAGAAACAAATGCTGTTGCCAGCAACTATTCGGCAACATTAAAGCAACGTAACGGCACTCGTTGATGGTTTCAAAGCGCGCGCAATCCTATTTCAATAATTGCACAGATCAATCATACCCGAGGGGGGTAACCATGAAAGGATGCATTCGACTCTCTGCACTTGCACTTTCTGTGGCCGTGGCTAACCAGGCGTTCGCAGAAAACAAGTCAGAAGACACTACTCGCCAGTATCTGGCACCCATGGCCAGCTATCTGGTTTTGGACGAAGACCGTGAAATCTCTCGCAAGGGATTGGGTGCAAGCCTGATTTACGGCCGTGAACTGTCTGAACACTGGTGGTGGGAGACTGAAGGTGCCGCATACGGCCTGGATAGTGGCGTCGATGGTGCCACGGATTTTTACCAGTACACCGCCAGCACGGGTCTGGCCTATGCATTCGGTGACCGTGAAGGTTTCACCCCCTTCGTATTGGCCAATATCGGGGCGATCTATAACGATGTGGTGCCGGATGATGACGATGGCGTAGACCTGCATGCCAACGTTGGTATCGGTGCAGTAACGGGGCCCATCTTCGATAACGGCCTGAAACTGCGCGCGGAAGCGCGTTATATGTATGACGACTTTGACGGTGTCACTGGCACCCTGTCCGAAGATGAGGGCGGTTTCAACGACTGGCGTTTCTCTCTGGGTCTGGAAGTGCCGCTTGGCGTGACCAAGGTTGTTGAAGTCGAGAAGATCGTCTACGAAACCCGTGAAGTGGAAAAAATCGTCGAGAAACCCTTCGTGGACAGCGACGGTGACGGTGTGCCGGATGACCGTGACAAGTGCCCGGATACCATCCAGGGCGCCAAGGTCGATTCTGATGGCTGCATGATCACCAACCAGACCATCACCTTCAACAACATCAATTTCGAACTGAACTCCGCGGAGATTACCGCAAGCTCAGGTCCTTCTCTGAATCGTGTGGCCAAGGCGCTGCAGGCCCAGCAGAACTTCAACGTTGAGATTGCCGGCCATACTGACAGCACCGGTTCTGCGTCTTACAACGAGAACCTGTCTGACCAGCGTGCCAAATCCGTACGCCAATACCTGATTGAGCAGGGCATTGATGCCGATCGCCTTACCGCTCGCGGTTACGGTGAACTGGAGCCCATTGCCAGCAACGAAAATCAGTCTGGTCGTGCCATGAACCGTCGCGTTGAATTCCGCGTCAGTGAGAAATAGGGGATAACGATATGAACTCGCAAATGAAATTCTTGTTTGCCATTCTCCTGACCGCTCTGCTGGGCATGGGACTGGCAGGCTGTGAAGCGGAAGGTGATGGAAGCAGTGGTGGTAACAACAACCCTGTGACCCGTGATAACGACCAGGACAATGATGGTGTGCCGGATGACGTGGACAACTGTCCCGCTAACGCAAACGCCATGCAGGAAGATCAGGACGGCGACGGCATCGGTGATGTGTGTGATGACGACCGTGATGGTGACGGTGAAGACAACCCCACCGATAACTGTCCGCTGGTTGCCAACCCGAACCAGGAAGATACCGACGGTGACGGTATTGGTGATGCCTGTGACATGAACAACGATCAGGACAACGACGGTATCGATGACGGCGTTGATAATTGCCCGACGATCTTCAATCCTGAGCAGGGTGATGTTGATAACGATGGTATCGGTGATGTCTGTGATGATGATGCCGATGGCGATGGCATCGACAACAACAACGACAACTGCGTATACACCCCGAACAATGATCAGGTGGATACGGATACTGACGGCATCGGTGATGCCTGCGAAGACGACCGCGACGGTGACACCATTCTGGACCCGAATGACAACTGTCTGAACACCCCGAATACGGATCAGGCGGATCAGGATCTGGACGGTATCGGCGATGTGTGCGATGACGACCGTGATGGTGATGGCATCCCCAATGACACCGATAACTGCCCGTTCACTGCCAATGCGGATCAGGCTGATTCCGATGGCAATGGTATTGGCGATGTCTGCGACGGCGGCGGCGGTGATCCCACCGACACCGACGGCGATGGCATTCCGGATGTCAACGATAACTGTCCGATGATTCCGAATGCGGACCAGGCAGACGCGGATGGCGACGGCAAAGGTGACGTGTGTGATGACGACGGTTTCACTTGCTCCGCGGCTACGACTTACCAGCCGCTGACCAATGCAGATTTCACTGCAAACGGTGGTGTGCTGGGTGTTTGCCTCGGATGTAGCGTTGACAGCCCGGAACTGAGCATCGACAACAACAACAGTACCTTTGCCCAGATCAACATTGGCGCGGCACTGGTGTACGGCGGTGGCTTTGTGGCTGCAGTAGCCAACGATACGTCCGTGGATATTGCTGACAGCGTAGTGGGCTTTGTGGTCAGCGACCCAACGTCCCAGCTTGTGAATCTGGAACTGCTCGGCAACTTCACCACCATCCGCTTCTTCAACGATGGAGTAGAGGTTGACAGTGCAACCGTTGGTGGAGGTCTTCTGGATCTGGATCTGCTGGGTCTGGGTGCGAACTCCGATCAGCGATTCATTGCGGCTCCGGCGTCCAGCCAGGCGTTTGATTCCATTCAGCTGGATTACGCTGGCTTGGTGAATGCCAACAAGTCCTTCCGCGTACACGATGTCTGTGTCGGTACTCCCTGATTACTCACGGAAGTGAAAAAAGGGGCCTTCGGGCCCCTTTTTTTGTCTGCGCATTTCTCCAAACGGGCTTTCACGTGACTGCGGCGCAAGCATTGACAAAATAATCGCCTACTTCGCCCTGAATGGTTACCCTGTCAGTAAGCGCCTTACTGGCCGTAAAGAATGACAATCAGAGCAGTAAAGGGGGGCTCCATGCGACGCAGTATTCTCCTGACAGTGTGCTTGATGATTTCCCTGTTGACCGGTTGTGAAAAGGAACCGGGGGTCGGTGAAGTCGTTAGCACCTTCAACAACTATGAAGAAACCGGCGACTTACCTGCCTTGCAGGAACACGGCTTTATTCGCCTGCTTGCCCCGCGTTTCGATGAGCCCTCCGGCTTGCCCCGGGAGGGAGTTCCCGCCAGAGAATACCAGGCGCAGGCTGAGGAATTTGTCAGGCACCTGGGGCTGGAGCCCCGTTGGGTTTATGCAGACAGCTTCGCGGAGCTGGGTCAGCTGATCAACGCCGGCGCTGCCGATATCATCGTCACCAACTATTCGGTGACCAAGGCACGACAGAAAGACCTGGCATTTTCGACCCCCGTCAATGCGGTTCAGGAGAAACTGATCGTGCCTGCCGATCAGGCAGGAATTGCCCTGACCAAGCTGAAAAATCTCACTATTTCAGTCCCGGAAGGGACGGCTTACCAGGAGACGGCCGAAAAACTCGCCCGTCGCCATGACAATATTTCGGTGGATGTTCTGGACGCTGACCTTTCCGATGAAGAGCTCGTTGAGGGAGTGGAGTCCGGTGATCTGGGTGCCACCATCATTGACAGCAATATGCTGGATATCCTGATTACCCCTGACTCTGCTGCGGGAATTGGTCCGGTGGTGAACCGCAAACGGCGCATTGCCTGGGCCGTGCGGCAGGACAGTACCGAGCTGCTGGATCGTATCAACCAGTTCATCACCAGCCAGCGGGTCATGTCGTCCGTCAAACAGCAGGAAAAACGTGATTGGGCGGCAATCCAGGAGCAGGGAGTTCTGCGTGTCATTACATCCAACAACCCGGCCAGCTACTTCATGTGGCGAGGAGAGTTGATGGGGTTTGACTACGACCTGATCAATGATTTCGCCAAGAAACACCGGCTCAGGGTCAGTGTGGTTGTTCGTGACAGTCCGTCTGCCATGTTTGCCGCGCTGGAAGCCGGGGAGGGAGATGTGATTGCGGCTTCCATGACCATCACCGAAGACCGTCAGCGCCAGGGCTGGATGTTCAGTGACCGCTATCTGGAGGTGAATGAGCAACTGATCGGTCGTGCTGATGAGTCGCCGCTGGAAAACATCGGGCAGCTTGCCGGTCGCACTGTGGCGGTCAATCCGGAAACGGCCTATTACGATACTCTGCAGCGACTTCGTGAGAGTGATTTCCCCTTCATCGTTCAGGAGGTGCCGGGCGCCAGCACAGAGATGCTGATCAATGCCGTCGCCAATGGAGAATACGACCTGACCATGGCTGACAGCCACCTGGCTGCCATGGAATCCACCTACCGGGACGATATTGCGGTGTTGTTTGAATTTGAACCTGCCAAGGAAATTGGGTGGGGCTTGCGTCCGGAACAGACCGCGTTGAAAGAGCAGCTTAACAGCTATATTGCCCGTCATTATCGTGGGCTGAATTACAATATTACCTATAACCGCTATTTCCGCGAGAAAAAAACCATTAACACCCACGAGGCATATCGTGTGGGGTCCGGAAAAGCCATTTCTCCCTACGATGACCTGGTCAAAAGCGAGGCGCTGAAGTATGGACTGGACTGGCGCTTGATTACCTCGCAGATGTATCAGGAAAGTCGCTTCAACCCCAAGGCGCGCTCTTTTGCCGGCGCCCAGGGGTTACTGCAGGTAATGCCGAGAACCGGTCGTCAGTTTGGTTACAGCAACCTGACGCGCCCGGAAAATGGGGTTGCCGCGGGGGTGGCCTACATGGATTGGCTGGAGCAACGGTTCCCGGCGCGTCTCGACCTGGCAGAGAAACTGTATTTTACCCTGGCGGCCTACAATGCCGGCCACGGCCATGTGGAGGACGCCCGACGTCTTGCCGAGCGACTGGGCAAGGATCCGGATAAATGGTTCGGCCATGTGGAAGAGGCCATGTTGCTGCTATCCCGGCCGGAATACGCGCGTCAGGCCCGATATGGCTATGTGCGGGGCGCCGAGCCGGTGAAGTATGTCAGACAGATCAAGAACCGTTATCTGGGCTATGTGTCTGCGCTGGAGGAAGAAGAGGGCTAGATTTAGCCGGGACGGCGACACGGTAAAGGGATGTTTTACAAAGTTGCCATGGAAAAGCCCTTTGTCGGCCCCATGATAGAGGTACCCATTCATTGAAAGGAGATTGTGATGGATCGCAATGCTTTCATCGAAAAGATTAAAGGTAAGCTTAACGAACTGGATAATGAATTCGACCAGTTGCAAGTCAAGGCGGACAAAGCCAGTGAAGACGTTCGTCACAAGTGGGAAAGTCGCAAGCTGGAGCTGAAGGAAAAACGCCAGGAACTGGCGGCCCGGCTCGATGAGTTGCGTAACGATAGCAACGCCCGCTGGGAAGATGTGAAGGCCAGCGTGGAAAAAACCTGGGATAGCACCCTGGATGGCCTCAAGGACATCAAAAACAATTTGTTCAAGTAACGGTGTAGCAACGAGCTACACACAAAAAAGCGGGCTTGTTAAAGCCCGCTTTTTTTATGATCCATTAGCGGTGAAATGGCGCTGACCTGACGCCTGTCATCATCGCTACCCCGCCAGGGGATCAAGCCATTGGCGCAATGCATCCAGTACCTGCTCCCGGCAGTGATCATTGAGAAGTTCATGGCGTCCGTCAGGCCAGAAGTGCGCGGTCAAGGGTTGCTCCATGGTATGCAGGACTTGCTCAAGGGCCATCATGCCCTTGCCCATATCACTCATGGGATCCTGCTCACCGCCTAGCAGTAACACCGGTAACGCATCGGGGAGTTCGGCAAGATGCTGGATGCTGTGGATCTGACGTAGTCCGTCGATCAACTGGCACCAGGACTCGGTGGTGCAATCGAAACCACACAGATCATCATCCAGATAACGTTGTACCTGGTCCCGGTCGTTGCTCAGCCAGTCGAACTCACTGCTGGGGTCGGGCACGCGTTTGGCCCAGGCGCCAAACGTCATTCTGCGAATCAAGGGGCTGACACCGCGCTTGCCATTACGGCGCCGTGCCAGTTTCACGGGTAGCCCCATCAGGGTGTAAAACGTTGCCGGGTGATAATCGCTGGCGCAGAGCACCAGTCCGGCCAGGTTCTCGCCGGTCTGTTGGGCCGCTGCCAGGGCAATGAACGAGCCCATGCTGTGGCCGCCAAGCACGCAGGGAAGCCCCGGGTGGGTTTCGCGGGCCATGGTGATCACGGCAATCGCATCCTGTACCAGGCAAACCCAGCCGTTTTCATCACCGAAATGGCCTTTCGGGCAAGCCTCACTGATGCTCAGACCGTGGCCACGGTGGTCCGGGCAATACAGATGCCAGCCCTGGTCATTCAGCGCTTTCGCCAGGGCCTCATAACGGGCACCATGCTCCGCCATACCGTGCAACCACACCATAATGCCCTTTGACGTGGCGGCTTCGGTGGGCCAGTGATGAATGGCGGTGGAATGGCCGTCGCCCGTATTCAGGTAGCGCATCTGCTTGCTCATAACATTCTCCGGCGGCGCGGTCAGTGGACAGGTTGGATGCCTGTGGCGTGCAGGCGTTGCTGGCGAGGGAAAACGTTCCCGCGGCAGCCTGTCGGACAGGTTGCCTGAGCCCGTCACGGACCATGGCATAATAACAGCTATGGCAACAGGGTGATGCAGCAACTACCATGCCGGACGCTGTTGCACGCTGCCCGATTTCCAGGAGAAACCATGATCGAATACCGGATTCGCCCACTGCGCCCTGAAGCCCATCTTTTTGAAGTGACGCTGACCGTGGCGAAGCCGACCCCGGAAGGGCAGGCGTTTACGCTGCCGGCCTGGATTCCCGGCAGCTACATGATCCGGGATTTCGCCCGCCATCTGGTCTATCTGGAGGCCAGTTGCCAGGGTGAGACGCTGCCCGTGGCGAAAATCGACAAGCAAACCTGGCAGGTGCCACCTTGCGATGGTCCGGTGCAGCTGCATTACCACGTTTACGCCTGGGACCTGTCCGTGCGTGGCGCCCACCTGGATACCACCCACGGTTATTTCAATGGCACCTGTGTATTCCTGGCACCCATGGGGCACGAGGATAAGCCCTGCGAAGTAGATATCGACGCACCGGAAGGTGTCGCCTACCTGGGCTGGCACCTGGCCACCGGGCTGCCCCGGCTGACCGGCTCGGAGCTGGGCTTTGGCCGTTTCCGGGCAGACAACTACGATGCCCTGATCGACCATCCGGTGGAAATGGGCCCCTTCGAGTATGCCCAGTTCGAAGCCTGTGGTGTGCCGCACTGGGTGGTGTTGGCCGGTCGTCACAAGACCGATATGGCGCGGCTGTGCCGGGACCTGAAGCCGATCTGCGAACACCATATCCGCATGTTCGGCGAACCGGCGCCCATGGATCGCTATGTGTTCATGACGTTGGTCACCGGCAACGGGTACGGCGGTCTGGAACATCGTAATTCCACCAGCCTCATGTGTGCCCGCGACGACCTGCCCAAGCGCACCGACGAGCCCGGCAAGGTACGCGATGGCTATCGCAATTATCTGGGCCTGTGCAGCCACGAATATTTCCACACCTGGAATATAAAACGGATCAAGCCGGCGGCGTTCACGCCCTTCGATCTGTCTCGGGAAGTGCACACGGAACTGCTGTGGGCCTTCGAGGGTATCACCAGTTATTACGATGACCTGTCGCTGACCCGTACCGGCCTGATTTCGCCGCAGAGCTATCTGGAGCTGCTCGGGCAAACCCTCAGTCGGGTCTATCGTGGACAGGGCCGTCACAAGCAGACCGTTACCGAATCCAGCTTCGATGCCTGGACCCGCTTCTACAAGCAGGACGAAAACGCTGCCAATGGCATCGTCAGCTATTACACCAAGGGCTCATTGGTAGCGCTGGCGCTGGATCTGACCCTGCGAAATCTGACCGCCGAGAAGAAGTCCCTGGATGACCTTATGCGATTGCTCTGGGCCCGTTACGGCCAGACCGGCGAAGGCGTACCGGAGCAGGGCATCCAGCCCCTGGCCGAGGAAGTGGCTGGTTGCGAGATGACAGACTTTTTCGAGCAGGCGCTCTACAGCACCGAAGATCTGCCACTGGCGGAACTTTTGGCTGAGCGGGGCGTAGAGCTGAACTGGCGCAGTGCGGCCAGCCATGGTGACAACGGTGGCAAGCCGGGCAAGGAGGGTATTGCCAATCTGGGCGTGCGGCTGGTTGCCGACCCCATGGGCGCGAAGATTGCTGTCGCCTTCGAGCAGGGCCCGGCAATGGCAGCCGGATTATCCGCCGGGGATGTGATCATCGCTGTGGATGGCCTGCAGGCCACACAGGGCAATATCGACAATTTGCTGGCCAACTTCCTGCCCGGCGAAATGGTGGAAGTGCATGCTTTCCGTCGCGACGAGCTGATGAAGTTCAACGTGAAAGTGGCGCCCACCGAGCCGAGTACCGCGTATCTGACCATTGCCAAGGGCGGGTTAACCGAAAAGGGCAAGGCCTGGCTGCATTGGCAAGGCAATTAATAGCGCAAACCCTGGAGTGTGAAGTGACTGTAGGAGCGGCGCTCGAGTCGCGAACCTGCTTGCGAGGGTTTTCCCAAGTACGACCCGCGGCTCGGGCGCCGCTCCTACGACGTTTTATGGTTGATTGAATTTTTCATGTCTTTGAAGCCACTCTACAGCCAGCTGGGTAACGTTCGCAGAGCGGACCATTTTCGCTTGAAAAAGCGGATCGATGGTCTGTCTCGCTTGCCTGCTGACAAGCGCAATGACCAGGCCGTGGAGAAGGTATCCAAGGCCATTGCCGCTTCCATTGCCAATCGGGAAAAACGTCAGGCGTCCCAGCCCGTACTGAACTGGCCGGACCTGCCGGTGGTAGCCAGCCGTGAGGAGATCAAGACAGCGATCCGCGACCATCAGGTGGTGGTGATTGCCGGGGAAACCGGCTCCGGCAAGACCACCCAGCTGCCGAAGATCTGCCTGGAACTGGGGCGGGGCATTGAGGGCACCATCGGTCACACCCAGCCAAGGCGGCTGGCGGCCCGTGCCGTGGCCAGCCGGGTAGCGGAAGAGCTCAACAGCCCGCTTGGCAGTGCCGTTGGCTTCAAGGTGCGTTTCGCCGAGCAGGTCAGCGAGACCAGTCTGATCAAGGTGCTCACCGATGGCATGCTGCTCAATGAAATCCAGCAGGATCGCTTTCTCAACCAGTACGACACCCTGATTATCGATGAAGCCCACGAACGCAGTCTGAACATCGACTTTCTGCTCGGCTATCTCAAGCAGCTGTTACCCAGGCGTCCGGACCTGAAACTCATCATTACCTCGGCCACCATCGACCACGAACGTTTCGCCCGGCATTTCGGTGAGGCCCCGGTGTTGGAGGTTTCCGGGCGGACCTACCCGGTGGAAATGCGCTACCGGCCTCCCGCTGAAGGCCAGGAGCTGTCCCGCCAGATTGAAGACGTGCTGCAGGAAATCCAGCGCGAGGAACGTCGCGAGGGCCTGCCTGTAGCCCGGGATGTGCTGGTCTTTCTGGCCGGCGAGCGGGATATTCGCGATGTGCATCATCACTTGAAGCGCTGCGAACTGAGAGACACGGAAATCCTGCCGCTCTATGCGCGATTGAGCCAGGCGGAGCAACACCGCATTTTTGCGTCTCACCGGGGTCGGCGAGTGGTGCTCAGTACCAATGTGGCGGAAACGTCCCTGACCGTGCCGGGTATTCGTTATGTCATCGATGCCGGCACCGCCCGCATCAGCCGTTACAGCGTGCACTCCAAGGTGCAGCGGCTGCCGGTGGAGCCGGTCAGTCAGGCCAGCGCCAATCAGCGGGCCGGGCGCAGCGGGCGGATCATGCCGGGTATCTGTTTTCGGCTGTACGAGGAAGACGACTTCCTCAATCGTCCCGCTTTCACCGACCCGGAGATTCAGCGCACCAACCTGGCAGCGGTGATTCTGCAGATGGCCGACCTGAAACTGGGCCGGGTGGAGGATTTTCCCTTCATTGAGCCGCCGGACGGGCGCCTGATCCGTGACGGTTACCGGCTGCTGGATGAGCTGGGTGCGCTGACGCCGAAACAGACCCTTACCCCCCTGGGCCGGCAGTTGGCCCGCTTTCCGCTGGACCCGACCCTGGGGCGGATACTGGTGGCGGCGTCCCAGCAGAAGGTGCTGCGCGAAGCGCTGATCATCGTGTCCGCTCTGGCCGCCCAGGACCCCCGCGATCGACCCCATGACAAGCAGCAACAGGCGGATCAGGCCCATCAGCCGTTCACCGACAAGGACTCGGATTTCCTGTTTTTCGTCAAGCTGTGGCAATGGGCGGAGAACCAACGGGAGTCCCTCAGCCGCAACCAGTATGAGAAGCTGCTGAAGAAAACCTTCCTGTCGCCCACTCGCATGCGCGAGTGGCGAGATACACACCGCCAGCTGCTGTTGCTCTGCAAGGAGCAGGGCTGGGAGCTGAACCCGCCGGCCATGAACGAGCAGGGGCTGGCCGACGGTGCCTATGGGTCCCTGCATCAGGCCCTGTTGCCCGGGTTGCTTGCCAACGTCATGCAGCGCACGGACGAGGGGGAGTGGCTGTCCACCCGTAATCGCAAGCCGCTGATCTGGCCGGGCTCGCCCCTGTCGAAAACCAAGGCCCGCTGGCTGATGGCGGCTGAGCAAGTGGAAACCAGTCGGTTGTTTGCCCGTACTGTGGCGCGAATTGAGCCGGAATGGGTGGAAGCGGCCGCCGCTCACCTGGTCAAACGCCAGTATTTCGAGCCCCACTGGTCGAAGAAGCGGGGGTGTGCCATGGCCAAGGAGCAGGTGAACCTGTTCGGCCTGATTCTGGCTAGTGGTCGGCGGGTCAACTATGCGCCCATTCATCCCCAGGAAGCCCGCGAATTGATGATTCGCGAAGGGCTGGTGATGGGAGAGTTGCACCGGGAGCCGCCCTTCGTGAAGGCCAACCGGGAGCAATTCGAAACCCTGGAGGAGATGGAACACAAGTTGCGCCGGCGCGATATTCTGGTGGACGAGGAGGCCCGGGTGGCCTTTTACGATGAGCGGTTGCCGCAGGACGTGACCAGCCTGGCCGGGCTGATGAGCTGGTATAACAAAAAGGCCTCGCCGGCCCAGAAAGAAGCACTGCTGATGCCGCGGGATTTCCTGTTGTCACGGAGCCCGGATCTGGGCAGCGACCAGTTCCCGGATCAGCTGCGCCTGGATGGCATCAGCCTGCCGCTGGAATACAGCTTCGATCCCACCGGGGAGCGCGACGGCGTCACGTTGATTGTCCCGCTCGCGGTCCTCAATCAAGTGCCGGACACACGGCTGGACTGGCTGGTCCCCGGGTTGCTGCGGGAAAAACTGGAAGCCCTGATCCGTGCGTTACCCAAGGCCCGCCGCCGTCATTTCGTACCCGTGCCGGACTTTGTCGGCGCGCTTCTGGATATCCTGGATCCGCAGGAGCCGCTACTGCCGGCCATGACCCGTGAATTGCAACGGATGACCGGTGTGCGGATCGAACGGGAAGAGTGGCAGGATGCCACGCTGCCCGACCATCTGCGCATGTTTATCCAGGTGGTGGACCGGGTTGACGGTAACCGGAAAGTGCTGGCCCAGGGACGCCACCTGGACGAAGTCCGTGACAAACTGGCTGGTGTCACCGCTAACCTGCCGGAACCGGCGGCGCAGGAACCGGTACCGCGGGGGCAGGATTGGCTGTTCGGTCGCCTGCCGGACACCCACGAACAGGATCTGGGTGGCATGGTGGTGCGCCGCTATCCCGCCCTGGAAGATGATGGTGACGCGGTGGAGCTTCGCTACCGTGATGATGTGGATGAGGCCCGCTGGAGCCATCAGTGGGGTACGGCACGCCTGTTGGGCTTCAAACTCAGTGTCCAGCTGCGTGACCTGCGCAAACAGGCCTCACAGATGCCCGGTTTTCAGAAGCTCAAGGGCGAGAAGGGCGCCATGGCCCGCCAGGCACTGGATCATGCGGTACTGCGTTTGCTGGCAGAGCATTTCCGGCTGGACGAGCCGGTACGCGATGAGGCTGCCTTCCGGGCCCGTCTGGATGCCCATCGGGGGGATTTCGTGCCCTGGGCAGGCCAGCAATTGAGCGCTTTCGGCAAGCTGTTCGCCGATTATCGGAAGCTGATGGGCAAGCTGGAAAAAAACTTCCCGCTGGCCTGGGCCCATGCCCACCGGGACCTTAAGCAACAACTGGGCAACCTGTTCCGCGACGACTTCCTGCTGCAGGTGCCCTGGCCCTGGTTGATGGAATACCCGCGCTATCTGGAGGCTATCAGCCACCGTCTGGACAAACTGGGTGGCCAGATTGGCAAGGACCGCACCCTGACCGCAGAGCTGGAGGCCTTTGACAAGCAATACGCCACTCGTGCTGCGGGTCTGCCCCTGTGGCAGCAGCCGGCGCCTCTGCAAGAGTATTTCTGGATGTTGCAGGAATACCGGGTGAGCCTTTTTGCACAACAGCTTGGCACCCGGGTCCCGGTCTCTGCCAAGCGCCTGAATAAACAGTGGGAGCTCTGCTAATCAGTCACCCCCTCTACGAAGCCGCTGTAGGAGCGCCGCTTGAGGCGCGAACCTCGCTTGCGAGGAAACACACGGTAGGCAATCAGGCATAACAGAACGTTACGCCCGATTCGTGCCTCAAGCGGCGCTCCTGCATTGACTCCGTAACAAGCATAACAACTATCCACCCACGCCCTTTGCGCTGGCCACTCCGAATCCGGATAATCGACCCATTATCCCATTTGTGGAACGGGGCCCTTTACCCCGTTCGAGTGCGAGGACTCGCTTGTGAGCTATTCTGTAGTAATCAGTGGCACCGGCCTGTGGACCCCGGAGCAGACCATCACCAACGATGAATTGGTGGAATCCTTCAACGAGTATGTGAAGCGGTTCAATGCGCGTAACGCCGAGGCCATCGAGGCCGGCGAAGTGGATGCCCTGGGTCCTTCAGACAGCGCCTTTATCGAAAAGGCCTCCGGTATCAAGCAGCGCTTTGTCATCGACAAGAGCGGGATTCTTGATCCGGACCGGATGGCTCCCCGCATCGCCGAGCGATCTGACGATGAGGTATCCATTCAGGCGGAAATTGCTGTCAAAGCGGCCAGGCAGGCCCTGGAACATGCCAACCTGACCGCGGACGATCTGGATGCTGTCCTGGTGGCCTGTTCCAACATGCAGCGCCCGTATCCGGCCATGGCCGTGGAAGTCCAGGCGGCCCTGGGCATGGAGCACGGCTGGGGCTATGACATGAATGTGGCCTGTTCCAGCGCCACCTTCGGGATTCAGGCCGGTGTGGATGCCATCCGTAATGGCAGCGCCCGTCGGGTGCTGATGGTCAATCCGGAAATCTGTTCCGGTCACCTGGCCTGGGAAGATCGCGACTGCCATTTCATTTTTGGTGACGTGGCCACCGCGGTGATTCTGGAGCGCAAGGAAGACGCCACCTCCGACAACCAGTGGGAAGTGCTGGGCACCCGGTTGCAGACCAAGTTTTCCAATAATATCCGCAACAATTTCGGTTTTCTGAACCGTGCGGATGAAAGCGGCATTGGCGCTCGCGACAAGCTGTTCCGCCAGGAAGGGCGCCGCGTTTTCAAGGAAGTCTGCCCCATGGTGGCCGAGCAGATTGCCTCGCATCTGTCTGATACCGGGGTGCCGGTGGAGGCCCTCAGCCGGATGTGGCTGCACCAGGCCAACCTGAGCATGAATGAACTGATTTCCAAACGGGTCCTGGGACGCCCGGCTTCCCGTGAGGAAGCCCCGGTGATTCTGGATGACTATGCCAACACCAGTTCCGCCGGTTCCATCATTGCCTTCCATAAGTACAACGCGGATCTGCCGGTGGATACCAAAGGCGTGATCTGTTCCTTTGGGGCCGGTTACTCCATCGGTAGCGTGATTGTGAACCGAATCAAGTAACTGCGTCCGGGTTTCACGTTTGCTTCACGAAGGCCGCATTTTGCGGCCTTTTTTCATGCTGCCTGTAACGTTTACCTCACGGCTTCATCTCTATATTGTCTGAGACAGGCGCTACGCAAACAAACGTGGTTTGCCTGAGCCGCAGAGTGCGGTTTCGGATACCCTCAATAATGATGGATGGAGACTGAACATGGCTAAGTTGAGCAAACTGAACCCCCTGGCCGCCACTGTTGGTGCCGCTTTTGTTGCTTCCGCGCTTTCCGTGCCGGTTGCTACTGCTGCTGAAAACCCCTTTGCCGCTTCCGACCTGCAAGCCGGTTACCAACTGGCTGGTGACCACGCTGAAGGCAAGTGTGGCGAAGGCAAGTGCGGTGACAAGAAAGGCGAAGGCAGCTGTGGTGAGAAAAGCGGTGAAGGCACATGCGGCGCCGATGACAAAAAAGGTGAAGGTAAATGTGGTGAAGGCAAGTGCGGTGGTGATGCCTAACAGGCAGGAGCCAACGTATGAAACCTGAGACACCAGTGTCCGGAGTGGGCCTGGGTCTTCGGCGGGCCCTCATGGGCCCGCTTTCCCCGACCCTGGATTCCCCGGAAAGTGCCCCTTTCGATTTTATGGAAGTCGCACCGGAGAACTGGATCCCCATGGGTGGGCGTCTGGCGAAGGATTTCCGTGCTTTCACCGAACGTTTCCCCTTTGTTACCCACGGTTTGAGCCTGTCATTGGGTGGGCCTGAGCCGCTGGATTTTGAATTGCTGAAAGCGGTGAAAGGGTTCCTCAAGGAACACAACATTCGTCGTTATACCGAGCACTTGAGTTATTGCAGTGACCACGGTCACCTTTACGATTTGATGCCGATTCCCTTTACCGAAGAGGCCGTTCACTACGTGGCAGACCGGGTCCGGCAGGTGCAGGATTTTCTCGAACAACCCATCGGTATCGAACACGTCAGCTACTATGCTGCGCCCGGTTCCGAAATGTCGGAAATCGACTTCGTTAATGCGGTGCTGGAAGAAGCAGATTGCCAGCTGTTGCTGGATGTGAACAACGCCTACGTGAACAGCATCAATCATGGCTATGATCCCCGTGAATTTATCAGTGCCTTGCCCGGCGAGCGTATTTGCTACCTGCATATCGCCGGTCACTTTGATGAAGCGGAAGATCTGAAAGTGGATACCCACGGCAGCGCGGTCATTGATCCGGTCTGGCAACTGCTTGAGCACGCCTATCAGGAATTTGGTGTACTACCCACCTTGCTGGAGCGGGACTTCAACTTTCCCGGTAACGATGTGCTGTTTGGGGAGCTCGGGCAGATCCGCAAATATCAGCATCAACCGTATTCAGCGACTCGGAAGCTGGGATGAGTCAGACAGATTTCCAGGCCCTGCAACGTCGCTTTGCGGCGCACTTGCGTAACCCGCAGACGCACTCTGCGCCAGACGGAATTGAAGAGCGCCGCCTGGCGATTTACCGCAACCTGTTTTTCAACAACGTTAACGGGTTTATCAGCCAGGGCTTCCCGGTGCTGCATTCCCTGCTGGATGCGGAACGCTGGCATCGGTTAGTGCGGGCCTTCTTTGACCAGCACGCCTGTCAGACACCGTATTTTCTCGAAATTCCCCAGGAATTTGTCAGCTTTCTGGCATCCGGTCAGGGCAGGGAAGAGGGAGATCCGCCTTTCCTGCTGGAGCTGGCACATTACGAATGGATGGAGTTGGTGCTGGATGCGTCCACCGAGGTCTTTCCCAAAACCGGATTTCATCCCGAGGGGGACCTGCTTCGTGCCATCCCCCAGCTAAGCCCCTTGCATGTGGTGCTCAGCTATCAGTACCCGGTCCACGAAATTTGCGTGGACTTTCAGCCGCAGACCCCATTGCCACAGCCGCTCTGGCTGCTGGTCTACCGGGATCGTGATGATCAGGTTCGCTTTATGGAAATCAATGCACCTACCGCCCGGTTGTTGCAATTGATCGAGGAGAACCCGAACAGCACCGGTTTTCAGGTGGTTGGCCAATTGGCGGAAGAACTGCAATTTGCGGATGTGGAGAAACTGGCCGAGTTTGCCCGGGATATCCTGCTGCAAATGCACCAGCGGGACATCCTGGTCGGTGCCAGTCTGAAGAGCTGCTGATGCCGCTTCAGGCTGTGGGTCCGATCTGTTCACCCGCTCTCGCTGTAAAATCCGCCAGGAAGCCGGACCGTTCGGTTCGTGGCCCTGTTCGGGCATGCGACGGGCTGGCTATAATGCAGCGTCGACGACATACCGGGGTGACCGTGCGTTATTTACTGCTGACCATATTGCTGAGCATTTCCTGTACCGTGATGGCGGAAGAGGAAGACTGGGGAGACGCGTCCACTGCGTTTGATGCGCCCCAGAGCAGTCAGGCCAAGGATGACGACCCCTGGGAAGACATCAACCGCAAGATCTTTGCCTTCAACGAAGCACTCGACAAGTATGCCCTCAAGCCTGCGGCCAAGGGCTATCGCAAGGCGACGCCGGGCTGGTTCGATGACACGGTAACCCGCTTTTTTGAGAACCTGCGGGATTTTCGCAGCAGTCTCAACAGTGTGCTGCAGTGGCGCTGGGGGCATGCCGGTCACAACTTTGGTCGTTTCGCGGTCAACAGCACTCTGGGTATCGCCGGCTTGTTTGATGTGGCCAGCAAGGTGGACCTGGAAAAGCACAATACCGATCTGGGACTGACCTTTGCCCGCTGGGGGATCCCGGAGGGCAACTATCTGGTGCTCCCGTTCTGGGGGCCATCCACTGTCCGCGATGCGGCAGCGATTTTCCCGGAGGACTACATGCGCCCCAGGCACTACATCCAGCATGACCTGACCCGCTACAGCGTCACGGCGTTGTACGTGGTGGACTTGCGCGCCGACCTGCTAGATCTGGAGCGCAATATCGTCGGCGACCGCTACACCTTCCTGCGCAATGCTTACCTGCAACGTCGCCGCTTCGAATCCGGTGATGCACCGTCCCTGCGTTTCCCGGACATAGAGCAGCGGGATTCGGAGCTGGAGGACGAGGGGTGGTGAAGGCAATTAATAGTTAATAATGAATAATTAATAGTTGCGCGAGCAGCAGCGATATTGGTTCAAACGCAAGAGGCCGTGCCCATAGGTTGGGCGCGGCCTCTTGCGTTTAAAAAAGATAAAGCTGAGTCGCGAGTTATTAGTTATTCATTATTAACTATTAATTATTAACCGCCTTCATCTTTGCTCTTATATAGTCCCCGTGGGACACATACAGCAGGTCACTGACCCGTCGGATCAGGTGTTCTTCGTGGACATCCACATGGCCGTCAGCGGCGGCCATGGCCCACATTTCCTCAATCAGTGTGACCCTGGGCTCCGGTCCCCAGTGGTCTCGGAGGGGACGGGTGAATTCGAACAGGTCAGTGGCCTGGTCCACACGGGTTTCCAGTTCGCTGAGGATGTCATCCATTTCCTGGGGGTCCAGATGCCAGTGCGTCTTTACTGCCTGAATCAGACGTTGTGATTCTTCCGGTGCCACGGTGCCGTCAGTACGGGCCACTTCCAGAAGCAGGGCGGCAGCCGCCCGGTGCAGGTCGTGCTCATTTGTCTGTTGCTGGGGCTGGTCGGGGCGAAAGAGTCGGTTAAGCCAATTCAAATTACACCTTCCTCCTGCAATAGCGCTTCCAGCGCCAACTGGTCGTTGGCGAAGCGGCGGATGCCATCGGCAAGCAGGTCGCTGGCCATGGCATCGTCATTGAGTTGCCAGCGGAACGCGGCCTCGGTAACGGCCTGCCAGTCGTCCTCCGGGGCCACCAGTTCCGCATCCAGTACCCGGGTCAGACTCCCGGTATCGGCAGCCAGTTCCCTGAGCAGGGCCGGGCTGATGGTGAGCTTGTCGCAACCGGCCAGGGCTTCGATCTGGCCGGCATTGCGGAAGCTGGCGCCCATGACGATGGTTTCCAGACCCCGGGCCTTGAAGGTGCGATAGATCTGGCGCACGGACTGGACTCCCGGGTCGTCATCCGGGGTGGCAATCTCCATGCCCTGTTTACGGTGCCAGTCGAAGATACGGCCCACGAAGGGGGAGATCAGGGTAGCGCCGGCTTCCGCCGCAGCCAGGCCCTGAGCCTGGTTGAAGACCAGCGTCACATTACAGCGGGTGCCTTCCTCCTCGAGGACTTCCACGGCGCGGATGCCTTCCCAGGTGGCGGCGGTCTTGATCAGGATGCGGGATGGGTCCACGTCCAGCTCCCGGTAGATGGCCATCAGACGACGGGCCTTTTCCACCGTGGCGCGGGTATCAAAGGACAAGCGCGCATCCACCTCACTGGAAACACGGCCGGGAATCCGCTCCAGGATGGCCTGGCCTGCCAGGCAGGCATAGCAGTCGGTCAGCCAGTCCATCTCCCCGCCATGGCCCAGGGTGCGACACAGATCGGCTGCCTGTTGCAGCAATGGCCGGTAACGTTCGTCTCGGGCCGCTGCCAGCAGCAGGGAGGGGTTGGTGGTGGCATCTTCCGGTGCCAGTTCGGCGATCGTGTCCAGATCACCGGTATCGGCCACCAGAGAGGTCCATTGGGCTAGCTGTTCGCGTTTGTTCACGGTATCCGTTCCTTTCAGTGTCATGGTGGGGCACGTTAAGGCGTTGCCATGACAGTATGGTGTTAGCGTGCAGTAATCATGTCCCGATGTGGGTGAAGAGAGTTGCAAGTTGAAAGTTCAAAGTTGAAACGCGGCGACGGATCGTACCAACCGACTACGATGTTGGCCGCGCTTTACCTGGGGAGTGAGCGCGGGCAGGACATTTCCCTTACGGATGGGCTTTCACGCGCTTTTCAACTTTGAACTTTCAACTTGTAACTCAACCACGATTCTTGCTAAGAATTGCGGGCTCATTACAGCCTAAGGCAGTTGCGCCAAAGCGTCCATGAGCACTTGCGGGGTGGTGCCGGGCTTGTGCATGTTTTCGCTCAGGTGACGGCGAAAACGGCGGGCGCCGGGTTCGCCCTGGAACAGGTTGAGGATATGACGCAGGGAATGTTTGGGGGCATGACCCAGCGCGTAGCGACGTTCTACATAGGGGAGAAATTGCTCGGCGATGTCCCGGCGGCTGGGCACGGGGTGATCGTCGGCAAACACGATGCGATCTGCATCGGCCAGGAAATAGGGATTCTGGTAAGCCTCGCGACCAATCATCACGCCATCCACGTCACCCATGTGGGCATGCACTTCCTCCAGTGTCTTCACGCCACCGTTGAGAATGACCTCCATCCGGGGGAACGCCTGCT
The DNA here is from genome assembly GCF_001635525.1 of Alcanivorax sp. HI0007. Taxonomy (NCBI): domain Bacteria; kingdom Pseudomonadati; phylum Pseudomonadota; class Gammaproteobacteria; order Oceanospirillales; family Alcanivoracaceae; genus Alcanivorax; species Alcanivorax sp. HI0007. The sequence goes on along the minus strand of NZ_LWEJ01000084.1, from coordinate 48,502 downwards.
TGATGGCGTAGGCCCGCTGATAGATTAGCGGCGGAATTTCCCGGTTTTCTTTCGGCGACAGCCCGGAAAGGATGGCCTTGCGGGCATGGATGGTGAGGCTGGTGCAGCCGGCCTGTTCCATACGGGAGACAAAGCGGTAGAGAAAGTCGTAATCATCCTGGTCATCGATGCCGATGCGGGTCTTTACGGTCACGGGGACGCTGACAGCAGCCTGCATGGCCTCCACGCACTGGCCCACCAGTTCCGGCTCGGCCATCAGAATGGCGCCGATCTTGCCCTGCTGCACCCGGTCCGACGGGCAGCCCACATTGAGGTTGATCTCGTCGTAACCGTATTGTTCGGCAATTCGTGCGGCTTCCGCCAGATCCTGCGGTTCGCTGCCGCCCAGTTGAAGCGCCACCGGGTGCTCTTCGTCATTGAATGCCAGAAACCGCTCACGGTCCCCGCGCAGAATCGCCTGGGCCACCACCATTTCGGTGTAGAGCAGGGTGTGGCGGGTAATCAGCCGGGCCAGAAACCGGTAGTCGCGGGTGGTCCAGTCCATCATCGGGGCGACGGACAGGCGCCGATCAGGCTGAAGCGACGGGGCTGTTTGGATCAAGGAATCATTCATGCTAGGCGATAACACGGGTATTGGGTCGACTATTGTCGCATGTTGCGGCGCTGCGGCGTAGGGCGGGCGGCGGCGTTGCCTGTCCAAGGCCTGCCGGCTCTGCTAGACTCCGCGCCTTTCCGAACCACTCGAGACTGTTCATGATCCTCTCCCGGCTGAGTCCGCCCTAGTAGACAGCCCGTCTCCGGCTTTGCCGTATGGTGCCCTGCGCCATGTCATCCCGTGTTCTGTTGCCCTTGAGCAGCATCCTTGTCTGTCGTATTTGCAAAACAGGATTGTTCTTCATGCTTCGATCTATTCAGCAGGAATGGTTCAGCAATATCCGTGGTGATTTGCTGGCTGGTTCCGTTGTTGCCCTGGCCCTGATTCCCGAGGCGATTGCCTTTTCCATCATTGCCGGTGTGGACCCCAAGGTAGGCTTGTACGCTTCCTTCTGTATCGCCGTTGTCATTGCGTTTGTCGGTGGCCGCCCGGGGATGGTGTCGGCGGCGACCGGGGCCATGGCGCTGGTGATGGTGACGTTGGTCAAAGACCATGGCCTGCAGTATTTACTGGCGGCGACGGTGTTGACCGGGATGCTGCAGATTGTTGCGGGCTTTCTGCAGCTTGGCAATCTCATGCGCTTTGTCTCCCGCTCCGTGGTCACCGGCTTTGTGAATGCCCTGGCTATCCTGATTTTCATGGCGCAGTTGCCGGAGCTGGTCGGGGTAACCTGGCATGTGTATGCCATGGTGGTCGCCGGCCTGGCGATCATTTACCTGCTGCCGCTGCTGACCACCGCAGTACCATCACCCCTGATCTGTATTGTCGTGATGACCGGGATTGCCATGTATCTGGGTCTGGATGTGCCCACCGTCGGTGACAAGGGTGATCTGCCGGACAGTCTGCCCGTATTCCTGTTGCCGGATATCCCGCTCAACCTGGAAACCCTGAAAATCATTCTGCCGTACTCTCTGGCCCTCGCCGTGGTAGGTCTGCTGGAATCCATGATGACGGCAACCATCGTGGATGATCTGACCGATACCGATAGCGACAAGAACCGCGAATGCAAAGGGCAGGGCGTGGCCAACATTTTCTCCGGGTTCCTGGGGGGGATGGCCGGGTGTGCCATGATCGGCCAGTCCGTGATCAACGTGAAATCCGGTGGCCGCAAGCGCCTGTCCACCTTGTTTGCCGGTTGCTTCCTGCTGGTGCTGGTGGTGTTCCTGGGTGAATGGGTGTCCCGGATTCCCATGGCCGCGCTGGTGGCGGTGATGATCATGGTGTCCATTGGTACCTTCAGCTGGGAGTCCATTACCAACATGGCCAAGCATCCGGCGAGCAGCACCGTGGTGATGCTGGCTACGGTGTCGGCCACCGTGGCAACCCATAACCTGGCGATCGGGGTGGGTATCGGCGTGGTACTCAGCGCGCTGTTCTATGCCAATAAAGTGGGGCGCGTGTTCTATGTGCGCTCGGATCTTGATGAAACTGACAGCAGCCACCGCCGCTACGAGGTCCTGGGGCAGGTATTTTTCACCTCTGCGGATCAGTTCATCGCTTCCTTTGATTTCAAGGAAGCACTGGATAAAGTGACTATTGATGTGCACCGTTCCCACTTCTGGGATATCACCGCCATCGGAGCGCTGGACAAGGTGATCATCAAATTCCGTCGTGAAGGGACCGAGGTGGAATTGATCGGTCTGAACGAGGCCAGCGCCACCCTGGTGGATAAATTCGCCGTGCACGACAAGCCTGAGGCGGTCGAAAAACTCATGGGCGGCCACTAGTCCCCTGCCAAGGAGAAAACAATGAGTGATGTTATTGCCTGTATTGATGGTTCTCCGGCCGCGGCTCGGGTGTGCGACTATGCGGTGTGGGCGGTGCAGCGGTTGAATGCCCCCTTGACCCTGCTGCATGTGCTGGATCACTCCCGTTATCCGGTGGAAAGTGATCTTAGCGGCAACCTGCTGCTGGGCGGTCGCGAAGCCCTGCTTACCGAGCTCTCCGAGCTGGATGCCAAACGGAACAAGCTGGCCCTGGAGCAGGGCAAGCTGATGCTGGAAGCCGCTGCTGCCCGAGCCATCGAAAAAGGGGTGAGCGAGCCCAAACAACGACAGCGCCACGGCGGCCTGGTAGAAACTCTGGCCGGCATGCAGGAGCAGACCCGCATTCTGGTGATTGGCAAACTGGGTGAAGAGCACACCGGTGAGGCAGAGCAGGTGGGCGACCATGTGGAGCAAGTGATTCGTACCATGCACAAGCCGATTCTGGTGGTGCCCTCGGATTTCACCGAGCCACGCAAGGTGATGCTGGCCTTCGATGGCAGCCCGACCTGCCGTGAAGGGGTGAAAATGCTGGCCGCCAGTCCGCTGTTCCTGGGCCTGCCATGTCACCTGGTGGCGGTGGGCAAGGACAAACAGCTGGGGGAGGATCTGGCCTGGGCCCGTGACACCCTGGAGCAATCCGGTCACGAGGTGGAAGTGGCGCAGTTGGAAGGGGACGTGGAGCCTTCCTTGCACCAGTACCAGCAAGACAACCATATCGAGATGGTGGTCATGGGCGCCTACGGGCATTCCCGTATCCGCGAGTTCTTTGTGGGTAGCACCACCAGCAAGATGATCAAGCATGCCACGGTGCCGCATTTGCTGCTGCGATAAGTCGCCGGTCCGGCGCACCGCAAAGCGCTCAGGGAAAGGAAAATGGTGCGGGCAGAACCGCATCGCGTCGGCCTGACTTTTCTGGCAGACCGATTGGTCCCCGGGATGGGTGATTGTCCCGTCAGCGTGTGCTGTACTGAGCATGCCAGTGTCTGGGTATTGATCCGAGCCTATATCGGGAGGTTGTCTTGCCGGAATTGAAAATTCTGGGGCTGTTTTTGATCACGGCGATCGCCGAGATCGTGGGCTGCTACCTGCCTTATCTATGGTTGCGTGAGGGGAAGTCTGCCTGGTTGTTGGCGCCTGCTGCGCTGAGCCTGGCGGCCTTTGCCTGGCTGTTGTCTTTGCATCCAACGGCGGCGGGGCGGGTCTATGCGGCCTACGGCGGCGTGTATATTTTTGTGGCCATTCTCTGGTTGTGGGGCGTGGACGGTATTCGTCCCACGGGCTGGGATATTGTCGGGTCGCTGGTGGCGCTGACGGGGATGGCGATCATCATGTTTGCGCCTCGGCAGATGGGGTGATGCCAGAGGCTTGATGCCGGACGTTTGACGCTGAAAGACAAGCCCTTCTGGCGTCCGACGTCCGGCGTTTAATGCTTACTCCACCGTAATGGTGATCTTTTCGGACATTACCGGCGGTTCATGGGGCACATGCATGTGGTCACCCAGCAGCAATTGCAGGGTGTGTGTGCCCGGCTCCAGTTCCAGTTCGGTCTGGGTCTGGCCCTTGCCGAAGTGCACCACGTTGTCGTTGGCCGGCAGCGGGAAGTCCATGGCAGGCATGGACTCCTGATCCAGGTCGATCAGCAGGTGGTGGTGGCCGGCATGCTCCTGCTGGGTGCCGGCGGGTACCACCTCCATGCCTTCCAGGCCGAACTCCACGGTAACCGGGCTGGTCACGGTGGCACCATCTGCAGGGCTGAGAATGGTGGCGCTGGCCCCTTCCGGTGCCGCGCTACGGGTTATGCCGTTGTTGCTTGCCGTTTCTTCGGTGCTTTCTTGGGCGCTCTCTTTGCTGCTTTCTTTGGCGCTTTCACCGGCATTGTCCATGGCGGGTGCTTCCGCAGCCGGGGTATCGGTTTTTGCTTCCTCTTTATTGTCAGAGCAGCCCTGGAGCAGGGTGGCACCGGCAATCATGGCTACCAGCAGGGAGTGTTGAAAGGGAATACGCATGGTCTTTTCCTTTACGTCCTGTCGAGTGGGTCAAGCCCGCCGGTGGCCCGGCGGGCGAAAGCATGAGTCGCGTTCAACCTTAGCAGAAAGCCGCCGGGCCGTGTCTATAAGCTTCCTGTTTTGACAGGTATAATCCGCGCCAGTTTGCATTATTGGAGTCAGCATGACCGTCCGTACTCGCGTAGCGCCGTCACCCACCGGTGACCCCCACGTAGGCACCGCCTATATTGCCCTGTTCAATCGCTGTTTTGCCCACCAGCACGGTGGTCAGTTTATTCTGCGTATTGAAGATACGGACCAGACCCGTTCCACCGATCAGTCCGAGCAGATGATTCTGGATTCGCTCAAATGGCTGGGGCTGAGCTGGGATGAAGGCCCGGATGTGGGCGGCCCCCATGGCCCGTATCGGCAGAGTGAACGCAAGCATATGTATCGGGAGTATGCCGAGGCGCTGATCGAGAAAGGCCATGCCTTCAAGTGCTATCGCACCAGTGAAGAGCTGGACAGCCTCCGTGCGGCACTGAAAGAGCAGGGCGAGAACCGCGCGCTGAAGCCGATGGATCTGGAACTGCCGGCGGAAGAACAGGCAAAGCGGGAGGCGGACGGGGCGCCCTACGTGATTCGCATGCGCGTGCCCACCGATGGCCGCTGCGAAATCCAGGACATGCTGCGCGGTACCGTGGAGCTGGATTGGGCGTTGGTGGATGCCCAGATCCTGCTCAAGTCCGACGGCATGCCCACCTACCACCTGGCCAATATCGTGGATGATCACCTGATGGAGATCACCCATGTGATCCGTGGTGAGGAATGGCTGAACTCCGCGCCCAAGCACAAGTTGCTGTACGAATATTTCGGCTGGGAGATGCCGGTACTTTGCCATATGCCGCTGCTGCGCAACCCGGACAAGTCCAAGCTCAGCAAGCGCAAGAACCCCACCAGCATCCTGTTCTACCAGCGTATGGGCTACCTGCCGGAGGCGCTGGTGAATTACCTGGGCCGGATGGGCTGGTCCATGCCGGATGAGAGCGAGAAGTTCACCCTGGCGCAGATGCAGGACGCTTTCGATATCAACCGGGTCTCCCTGGGTGGCCCCGTTTTTGATGTGGAAAAGCTGAGCTGGCTGAATGGCCAATGGCTGCGTGAGCAGAGTGATGAGCAGTTTCTGGATACTTTGCTCGATTGGGCCTACAACCGCGACTACGCCATGAAGATCATTCCCCATTTGCGCCAGCGAGTGGAAACCCTGTCGGACGTGGCGGACAAGGCGGCATTCTGTTTCAACGGCATGCCGGCGATCAGCGAAGCCAGCTTCGAGCACAAGCAGTACGGTGGCGAGGATATGAAAGTGTGGCTCCAGTACCTGCTGTGGGCCTACGAGGCGCGCAATGACTGGAACCGTGACGGTCTGTTTGCGGATGCCAAGGCCATTGCCGGTACCCTGGACGTGAAGATCAAGGACTTCCTGTTTCCGGCCTTTGTCGCCATTGCCGGCACCAGCGCCAGCTTCTCGGTGGTGGATTCCATGGAAATCATCGGCGCCGACCTGAGCCGGGCCCGTCTGCGTAACGCCATCGAGGTGCTGGGCGGGGTGTCCAAGAAGCAGATGAAGAAGCTGGAGAAGGCCTACCGGGATTTGCCGGTAGGCTGAGGCCTGAGTCGCTGGCGGCGCGATAAGACCAGTTGCGAGTAACGAGTGACGAGAATCGAAAATCATCGGGCTTTCCCGGGATTTGGGGTTTGTCTTTCGAAACTGTCTTCTCGCAACTCGAAACTGGGGTTATCGCGCCGCCAGCGACGCTCCTATGGCAGAGGCTGTGGATTTTCGCCCAGTTTTTCAGCAGCTTGTTCAGGATGTAGTCAAATGGACTTCATTCTGAAAAAAACCACAGGTCTACGCTTGACAGAGTAGGGGTGCTGGGTAGAATACGCCGCACCAACCGGGACGCACCTTGTCTTGATTGATGTATTTGGGGCCATAGCTCAGCTGGGAGAGCGCAACACTGGCAGTGTTGAGGTCGGCGGTTCGATCCCGCCTGGCTCCACCAAATACGTCCCCTTCGTCTAGTGGCCCAGGACACCGCCCTTTCACGGCGGTAACAGGGGTTCGACTCCCCTAGGGGACGCCATATAGAAAAGCCCTGCTCGAAAGAGTGGGGCTTTTTTATTTGTGGTTATTGCGGATGTTGCAAGCTGCCAGTTGGCGGAGCTGGATGCCCGATATGGATGATAGAACCGTAAATCTGCCCCGTCGCCGATGATTGTGTAGGGTGCACTGAGCCTAAGGCGAATTGCACCATCAAACGCCGGATCGGTGCAGTTCGCCTTAGGCTCAGTGCACCCTACGCCCCGGAATTCTGCGATTAACCTTCCAGTTCCCGCAGCACCGTTTCCCGCAAGGTCTGTAGTCGTTCACTGAAGGCAACCGGGTAGCCTGATTGTGCAGGGTTCAGGCTGAGCAGAGCTTCGGGTAGCTTTCTCAGATGCCTGGCCACGTTCTCCCGGGTAACCGCCAAATCCGGCGCCTCGCGGCAGGGCTCGCCTTCCTGGATAACGGGCTGTAATAACGGTTCGCCCTCACTTTGCTCGTCCCGGGCGGTAATCCGGTCCTGCTGATAATGTCCCTGCTCATCGGTTTGTCGCCATACCTGCTTACGGCCCGGGTGTAGCTGCTTGCCGGGAGAGTTTTTCAGCCGGGGACGACCCGCATAGTCGGTGAGCTTGTAGGCCAGATCCAGGGTGGGGGCATCGCTGGAGGCCCCCATGCTGGTGCCTACGCCAAAGCCGTCGATGGGCGCGCCAGCCGCTAACAGGCCGGCAATCCGGTATTCATCCAGACCACCACTGACCAGGATGCGGATCTGTTGCAGACCTGCGTCATCCAGTTGATGACGGGCGTCTTTTGCTTGCTGCGAAAGGTCACCGGAATCCAGGCGAATGGCGCCCACATCCAACCCTTCATTGCGCACCAGGTGAATGACTTTTTCCACGCCAGCCCGGCTGTCGTAGGTGTCTACCAATAGGGTGGTGCCGGGATACAGTCTGGCGTAGGCGCGGAAGGCATCCATCTCATTATCATGGGCCTGGATGTAGGAGTGCGCCATGGTGCCGCGGAGTGGTAGCCCGTGTTGCAGGCCGCCCAGCACATTACTGGTGCCGGCCAGGCCGGCGGCGCGATAGGCACGCACCCCGCGCAGGGCGGCGTCGCTACCATGCATGCGACGCATGCCGAAATCCACCACCGGCCGGCCATCGGCGGCGAGGACCATACGCACCGCCCTGGAGGCCAGCACGGTCTCCAGGTGCACATAATTCATCAGCAGGCTTTCCAGTAGCTGCGCTTCCATCAACGGGGCGGTGATTTCCAGCAGGGGTTCCTGGGGAAATACCGGGGTGCCTTCCGGCAGGCAGTGGATGTGGCCACTAAAGCGGAAGTCCTTCAGCCACTGCAGAAAGTCATCCTGAAACAGGTCCAGCGTCTTGAGCCGGTTAACCTGCCGGGAGGGGAAGTGCAGTTGGCTGACCCGTCGGGCGGCGTACTCCTGCCCGCAGGCCAGGATCACGTTGCGTTGCACCGGCATTTGCCGATAAAACAGGCTGAAGGTTGCGGTGTCATTCATGCCTTCATGCCAGTAGGCCTGCAGCATGGTCAGTTCGTAGAGATCGGTCAGCAGGCCCAGCGCATCATTGTCAGCAGAAAGATCCATATCAGGCGATATCTTCCAGTTGGGTGCCGGCTTCACGCAAGGCTTCGAGGGTGGGGGCTTCCTGATCGGGGAAAACCGGGCGAGTGGCGTTGCGGAGCAGATGGACCTGGAAGCCGGCGGCACAGGCATCCTTGATGGAGTGGAAGACGCAGACATCTTCTGCCAGACCGCCAACCCAGAGACGTTTGACGCCTTTTTTGCGCAGCCAATCTGTCAGACCCGTCCCGTCAAAAGCGGAGTAGGCATCCCGGTCGAAGGCCGTGCCCTTACTCACAATTACCGTGCCTGTGGGCAGGTGCAAATTCGGGTGAAAGGCGGCACCCCAGGTATCCTGTATGCAGTGCGTCGGCCAGGGGCCGCCCTGGGTCTGGAAGGAGCAGTGGTCCACGGTGTGCCAGTCGCGGGAGGCGATCGCCGGCAGGTTGGCGTCGGCGGCGGCTTTCAGCCAGCGATTGATTACCGGCACCACCTGGTCACCACCGGCGACGGCCAGAGCGCCACCGGGACAAAAATCATTCTGGATATCCACGGCCAGCACAGCATCGCCGGCCTTGAGCGGGAAGTGTTCCATCGCTGCCAGCCCTCTGTTGCTTGTGACTACTCTCAGTGTCGGGGCCTGCTGGCAGTGATACAAGGGGGGGGCGGTTTATTCGAGCAGGCGGGTCACGGTTCGGGCGACGGCGCGGATGTCGGCCTCCAGGCGGAACTCCCCGGTGATGGTTTTCTCGTCGCCGGCCCGGTATTTCCCGGTTTGCACCAGGCAGGCCTGCATGCCGCTGTTCAGGGCACCTTCCACGTCTCCATGGACATCGTCTCCGATCATCAGGGTGTCTTCCGGCCTTGTACCCAGGTCGGCCAGCACCTGTTCGAAAAAGGCGGGGGAGGGTTTGCCGGTGATGATGGCCCGGCAGTCGGCGGCATACTCCAATGCCCTGACAAAAGGGCCCGCATCCAGATGCAGGCCGTCATCCAGCTGGTAATAACGGTTCTCGCCGATGGCTATCAGCGGTGCGCCGTCCTGCAGCAAGCGAAACGCCTGGTCCAGATGCTCATAATTGAATTTTCTGCCGGCATCACCGAGTAGCACTGCATTGGGTGCCTTGCCTTCCAGATCGGAAAATTCCTCTTTCAGGTTCGGATGAAACAGGCAGTAGGGCGTGAGCTGATGGCGGGTCAGGTAGTCGTGGGCTGCTTGCGGGGCGGTAAACAGTTCTGTCTCGTCTACCGCCAGGTTCAGACTGGCCAGGTCATTGAGTATCTGACTGCGGTTGCGCTGGGAGGTGTTGGTGACAAATCGCAGGGGCAGCCCAGTGGCGCGCAGGCGTTGAAGCGCGTCCTGGGCACCCGGTAGCAGACGCGGGCCCTGGTAGAGCACGCCGGCCAGGTCCAGACAGATGGCACGCAGCGGCATGGCACTCCTCCGTGAGGCTTCTCTGAACAGCCTGTTAAAGCATAGGCCTGGCGGTGTGGTCAGCTCAAGCGGCGAATGGTCAGCGTGTGGGCAATTTTCTCGCCATCCCAGATGTATTCATAGTGGGCGCTGGGGGTGATGGCTTCGATCGGTTGGGGGGTGAGCAGGGCGTAGCAGTGGCTGCCGGGGGCACGGACGGATTCGTAGTGAAGGCCGGTTTCGTGTAGCTGGTAAAGCTGCTGGCCGAGCTGTTGTGGGGCCTGGTAGTGGTCCGGGTCATGCCACTGTGGATAGCGGCTGGCCGGGGTGATATCGCACAGGGTGGCCGAGAAGTGGACCCTGAGGCCCCGCATGACAATACGATCGTATTTCAGGCCCTCTACTCGCTGAAAATACCGTTGCTGATGGTACCGGGTTTCGGCAATGGCGGTGGCCATGCGGTCTGCGCAGTAGAAAACACCGTAGGCACCATCGGAAAACCGGGAGCCGGCCGGGTTTACGTGGACAAAGGGGCCCAGGGCATAGTTGCAGCCGGGAATGCCCCAGGGACGCTCTGCGGCGGGTACCCGGTTCAGGTCGCCCACTTCGTTCTGCAGGCGCGGGTTGGTCAGGGCCTGCACGGCAAAGAGCGCATCGAAGTCAGCCTGGTCCGCCACATCATCAAAGATGGCAATGGGCGGGTATTTGCCGTTGACCAGCCGGTAAGCCGCCTGGGATGGGAAGGCTTGTCGGGGCAGGGCGTGGATCTCTGTGTCGCTCACCCCCATTGCCCGCCCCGCAGACTGTCCAGTTGACGATGCACTTCGTAGAGACTGGCCACTCGGCCGTTGCTCATGATGTCCATGGGGGTGGCCCCATTGAAGAACGGGTTGTGGTTGGCCATGCGAACGAAGCCATAGACGTTTTCCCGGTTGCCAAACAAGGTGCGCAGTGCCTGATGGATGTTCAGCAAGTAGCTGAGGCGCTCCAGCAGGTCGTTGCCCACCCGGGCACTGTCCGGCTGACTCTGGTACTTGTGCAGGGTGGAGCGACCCACGCCAAGCATTGCCATCTTTTCCTTCTCGCTGCACTGCCAGTGCTCCAGCAGTTTGAGAACTGCGCGCAGTGCTGCATGGCGGGCACCGTCGTTCACTGCCAGCGTTGTCTGTTGTCTGGCTGCTTCCATAACGCCTCCTGACCTAACTCATGGTTCAATAATGGCCCTTTTTCCATTTATTGTCTATATGTGGATATGCAGAGAGATCCGGGTCGCAGTTTATGAGAATGGTCAGAACTTGAGCCGGGTTTCCCGGTCCCTGACAGCGAGATGACAGACAGGGCATTGTGATGGGAAAGACAGGGTTGTCGATATGGGTATTGCTGATAATGCTGGGCAGTCCCGGGCTTCAGGCCAGGACGCTGACAGATGCGCACCTGCACTACGTGGATTTCATGCAGGACAGTGAGGGCAGCGAGGCCATGCTGGCGGCCATGGATCAGGCCGGGGTGGAGACGGCCTGGTTGTTCGGTTTGCCGGTGATGAAGAAGTGGCAGGCGGAGGCGCCCCGCAAACCCCGCTATTACCTGGGGGATGAAGCGCCGCTGTATTACTACAGCGCCACCGATGACATTGTGGCGCAGGCGGTTCTTGCCTTGCCTGAGTCACAGCAGAAGCGTCTCAAACCTTTTGTCAGCGGCGTTAACCCCACGGACATGAATGCCGCGGATCAGATTGAGGCGCTGATACAGCGCTATCCGGGATTGTGGTTCGGCATTGGCGAAATCCTGACTCGTCATGATCAGCTGACGGCGTTGACCGAAGGCGAAACCCCCAGGGCCAACCACCCGGCTCTGATGCGGGTTTACAAGCTGGCGGCCCGCTACGATCTGCCGGTGTTGCTGCACAGTAATCTGACATCGCTGCGGGAAGAGACGCCGATTTTCCTGGAAGAGCTGGAGGCGGCGTTGTCCGCTAACCCGCAGACCCGCTTTGTGCTGGCCCATGCGGGTACCAGTGGTGGGGTGGAAGAGCGACAGGCGCCCCTGGGGACCCTGGTGCCAATCCTGCGGGCCTTACTGAGCCGCTATGCACATTTTTATGTGGATCTCTCCTGGAGCGTCAAGGATCACTATTTATTGAAGAACGACAAACCCGCATCGGAATGGGTTGAACTGATCCGGGATTATCCGGACCGTTTTGTCCTCGGTTCGGACCTGGTGGGGCACTTCGACAGCATGAAACGGCTGATGGATGACTACCAAGCGCTGCTGGATGCCTTGCCCCAAAAAGTGGCGGAGCAACTGGCAAGCGGCAATGCTGCTGCGCTTGTGCCCGAAAAAGGTGCGCAATATCGGCGTGATTGAGGGGCATTAAATGTTCCGTTGTTGCCTTGGTGAAAAGGCAACAACGGCGGTGGCGGGCTACTCGGATTTTTGCAGACGGCGCAGCAGGGCGGAGGTATCCCAGCGCCCGCCACCCATGGCCTGGATCTCCCGATAGAAATCGTTGACCTGGGCCGTCACCGGCAAGAGGGTGCCGTTGCGGGCAGCTTCTGCCAGGCAGATATCCAGATCCTTGCGCATCCAGTCCACCGCGAAACCATGTTCGTACTGGTCGTCGATCATGGTCTGGTGGCGGTGGGTCATTTGCCAGGAGCCGGCGGCGCCATGCTGAATGGTCTCGAAGACTTTGCCGGCATCCAGTCCGGCATTCCGGGCAAAGGCGACGCCTTCGGCGAGGGCTTCTACCAGGCCTGCCACGCAGATCTGGTTGACCATCTTGGTGAGCTGCCCACTGCCCGCCGGGCCCATCAGATTGACTGCTTTGGCATAGTGGTTCAGCACGGGAACCGCGCGCTGGTAGGCCGCATCGTCACCGCCACACATGATCGATAGCTGGCCGTTTTCGGCACCTTGCTGGCCGCCTGACACTGGTGCATCGATAAAGTCTGCCTGGCGATCCCGGCAGGCGGCGTCCAGCTCCCGGGCCACGGCGGCGCTGGCGGTGGTGTGATCCACCAGCAGGGCGCGTTCGCTGAGCGTTTTCAGTACGCCGTCAGGTCCCAGGGTGACCTGGCGCAGATCATCGTCATTGCCCACGCAGACAAACACCATGGCAGCGCCCGCGGCGGCTTCTGCTGGCGTATCCGCAGTGCGGCCACGGTAATCCCGGGCCCACTGCCGGGCGCGGCTGGCGGTTCGGTTGTAGACGGTCACGGACAGCCCGGCCTCGGCCAGGTGGCCGGCCATGGGATAGCCCATGGTGCCGAGCCCGATAAAAGCGGCGTTAATCTGTGACATTGCGGGTGTCCTGCTCCGTTACGGTGGCGGGGTCATTGGCCGGGAGTGGATAGGCGGCAAAGCGGGGGGCGGTGAGACTGCCCAGGTACAGGGTATTGCCGTGTTGCTCCACGCTGGTGATGGGGGCGAAGGCGTCGGCGCTGGTGTCCTGCAAGTTGTGCGTGACGTCACCCTGTTCGTTCAGGCCCAGCACGAAGCCGTGGTGGGCAGGCTGGGGCTGGAGGAAGGATGGCAGTCGGAAGGCCACCTTGCGCAGCAGGGGCTTGTCGGACATGGCGTCCAGCATGGCATTGCGCGGGCTGAACAGGGCCACCCAGAAGGTGCCATTGCCGTTGGCGGAGACGCCGTCGGGAATCCCGGGCAGGTTGTCGAAGAACACATCATGGCTGCCGGCTTTGTCGCCCTTCAGCCAGTAGCGGACGATCCGGTAACTCCCGGTTTCATTGACCAGGACAAAGTCCTCGTCCTGGGACAGTGCCACGCCGTTGGCGAATTGCAGACCATCCAGCAGGACTTCGGCTTTCTCTGTCGCCGGGTCATAACGTAGCAGGCGGCCATGACCGCCGTGTTCGAGAATATCGTCGCGGGCGTGCAGGGCGGGACCGAATTTGCTGGATGCATCGGTAAAGTAGATGACCCCATTGCTGTCCGCGTCCACATCGTCGGTGAACCGGTAATCCACACCATTGGCCCGTTGTGACAGTGCGGCAATGGCGCCGGAGGGGCTGATGCTGAGCAGGCCCTTGTAGCCGTCGGCCACGATCAGATTGCCCTGGGGGTCGAAATCCAGACCCAGCGGACGCCCCTTGGTGTCGGCTATCAGGTCCGGGTTGCTGCCATCCGGGTCAAAACGGACGATGCGCCCGTCCACATAGCCAACGTAGAGAAAGCCGTCGTCATCAATGGCCACGTCTTCCGGGCCGACACCTTCATCCACTGCCAGAGAGCGGCTTTTTGCCAGGGCGGAGTTGCTGGCGTAGGGGCCTTCCAGTGCTGGCGCTTCGGGGGCTTGCCAGGCAACAGGGTCAATGGATACCGGCCAGAACAACAGATAGCCAACCAGAATGACGAGAATCAGCAGTGCGATGTTTTTTATCATTGGAATCCGGAAGATCAATTAACGGAAAGCTGATGCTTGCATGCACGGCGCAACCACGCAAATGCAGGGCGGTAATAGCGTGTAATCAGCGCGGTGAAGTCTGTGTTGGCTGGTGAGCGAGAAGCGAGTTTCGAGGAGCGAAAGGCGGAGTCACGAGAGGGTTTTGGGGTTCGTGGCTCGCAACATTCAACTCGTAACTGCTTTTCTTCAGGCACAAAAAAACCGCCCGGAGGCGGTTTTTTTGTCTGGCGATAACAGGCGCTTATTTGCGCTCGTTGACCGGTACGAACTCGCGTTCGGTCTCGCCGGTGTACAGCTGACGCGGACGGCCAATCTTGTACGGGTTGGAGATCATTTCGTTCCAGTGTGCGATCCAGCCCACGGTGCGGGACAGGGCGAAGATCACGGTGAACATGGAGGTCGGAATACCGATCGCCTTGAGGATGATGCCGGAGTAGAAATCCACGTTCGGGAACAATTTCTTCTCTTTGAAGTAGGGGTCGCTCAGAGCGATCTCTTCCAGCTTCATGGCCAGTTCCAGCTGCGGGTCGTTGACACCGAGTTCGGCCAGCACTTCGTGGCAGGACTCGCGCATTACCGTGGCACGCGGGTCGTAGTTCTTGTAGACGCGGTGACCGAAGCCCATCAGCTTGAACGGATCGTTCTTGTCCTTGGCCTTGGCGATGTAGGTGTCGATGTTATCCAGGGAGCCGATTTCATCCAGCATGTTCAGCACGGCTTCGTTGGCGCCACCGTGTGCCGGGCCCCACAGGGCAGAAATGCCGGCAGCGATACAGGCGAACGGGTTGGCACCGGAGGAACCAGCCAGACGCACGGTAGAGGTAGAGGCGTTCTGCTCGTGGTCAGCGTGCAGGATGAAGATGCGATCCATGGCCTTGGCCAGGGTCGGGCTGATCTTGGATTCTTCGCAGGGGTTGCCGAACATCATGTGCAGGAAGTTCTCTGCGTAACCCAGGTCGTTGCGCGGGTACATGAAGGGCTGGCCCAGCGCGTACTTGTAGCACATGGCCGCGATGGTGGGCATCTTGGCGATCAGGCGGTATGCGGTGATTTCACGGTGCTCGGGATTATTGATGTCCAGAGAGTCGTGGTAGAAGGCGGACAGGGCGCCCACTACGCCACACATGATGGCCATGGGGTGAGCATCGCGGCGGAAACCGTTGAAGAAATTGCGAATCTGCTCATGCACCATGGTGTGGTTCTTAACGGTGCTGACAAATTGCTCTTTCTGCTCAGCTGTCGGCAACTCGCCGTAGAGCAGGGTGTAGCACACTTCCAGGTAGTCGGACTTACCAGCCAGTTCCTCGATGGAGTAGCCGCGGTGCAGCAGCTTACCCACTTCACCATCAATAAAGGTGATCTTGGATTCACAGGAAGCGGTGGAGGTAAAGCCCGGGTCGAAGGTAAAGACACCATTGGCTACCAGTTTGGACACGTCGATAACGTCGCGGCCCAGGGTGGGGGAGTAGATAGGCAGGTCCAGGTCCTTACCATCTACCTTGAGAGTGGCTTTCTTCTCGGTCATGGGAATCTCTCCATTGGCGGACGAGGGAACGTTCCTCAAGGCAAGGAAGGTCCTCCAAAGCGCGGGGGAAGGTAAAGTTTTGACACACCTTTGTCAACGCGAACCCGGGAACCGGTGAGTCAGACTTTTGTAGGGTAAACAGCTTGTTACGGCCATAAACCCGTTTTGCATCAGGGTGGTGCAGGCTCTTTTCGTGGCGCTCACATCCGGTGCGGCATTGTAAATCAAGGCGTTAGGAGAAAGATACTTTGTCTTAATCGCCTGTTTAAGGTGCTCGGCGTTTGTTTTGCTCAGGGCGCGGCGATATACTGCCGCCCGGCAGAAACCTCTGACTGGGGGTTTTGTGCGGGCCCACCCCGGCCCGGGCGAGGTTGTTAAGATCAGACTTCACGTTTTGATCTCAACAACTTTGCCAAAGTTCCCGACAACCGCCCCAACCTGGGGCCCGGCTATAAGTAGGCTACCGTGAACGATAAGCGACCCGTTAACCTCGATCTGAGCACGATCAAGTTCCCGGTCACGGCTATAGCATCTATCACCCACCGTGTAACCGGCGTTGCCATTTTCCTGGCGTTGCCGATTCTGCTGTGGATGCTGGATCGCTCCCTGGCGTCTCCCGAGAGCTTTGCGGACCTGAAAGAACTGATGACCTCCCCGCTGGTGAAGCTGGTGGTATGGGCCATTCTGGCAGTACTGCTGTATCACCTGGTGGCAGGTATTCGCCACCTTGTTATGGACGCTGGCGTGGGTGAGAGCCTGGAAGGCGGCCGACGTGGTGCCAAGCTGGTATTCATCATTTCTGTAGTACTGATTCTGCTGGTAGGAGGCTGGATATGGTAACCAGTGTGACGAGCCTGGGCCGTAACGGCCTGTATGACTGGCTCATTCAACGTGTATCCGCCGTGATCATCGGGGTCTACCTGATCGGCATGCTCGGCTACCTGATAGTTGCCGGCGATCTGGACTATGGCAGCTGGAAAGCTCTGATGGGCTCTGTCTGCATGCAGATTGCCAACACCCTGCTGGTAGTTTCAGTTGCAGCACACACCTGGGTAGGTCTGTGGGGCGTAACCACCGACTACCTGACCAGCTTGACCTTCGGTAAAGCCGCCACTGGCGTTCGCCTGATTGCCCAGCTGGCAATTGCACTGGCTCTGGTGGTGTACCTGCTGTGGGGTCTGGTTCTGATCTGGGGAGGGGCGTAATCCATGTCCATTCGCACTATTACGTTTGACGCTATCGTCGTAGGTGGTGGTGGTGCCGGTATGCGCGCCTCACTGCAGATGGCCCAGTCCGGTTTCAAGACCGCGCTGATTTCCAAAGTTTTCCCGACCCGTTCGCACACCGTTTCCGCCCAGGGCGGCATTACCTGTGCGATCGCGTCTGCCGATCCCAACGATGATTGGCGCTGGCACATGTACGATACCGTCAAGGGCTCCGACTACATCGGTGACCAGGACGCTATCGAATATATGTGTAATGTGGGCCCGGAAGCGGTATTCGAGCTGGACCACATGGGCCTGCCGTTCTCCCGTACCGAAGAAGGCCGTATTTACCAGCGTCCGTTCGGTGGCCAGTCCAAGAACTTCGGTGAGGGTGGTCAGGCTGCCCGTACCTGTGCGGCCGCTGACCGTACCGGCCACGCGCTGCTGCACACCCTGTACCAGCAAAACCTGAAAAACGGCACCCAGTTCTATAACGAGTGGTACGCCGCCGAGCTGGTCAAAGATGCTGACGGCAATGTCTGTGGCGTGATCGCCATCGACATCGAGTCCGGTGAGACCGTGTTCTTCAAGGCCAAGGCAACCGTCTTTGCCACCGGTGGCTCCGGCCGTATCTACGCCTCCACCACCAATGCCCTGATCAACACCGGCGACGGCGTTGGCATGGCCCTGCGTGCGGGTCTGCCGGTTCAGGACATTGAAATGTGGCAGTTCCATCCCACCGGCATTGCCGGTGCCGGTGTGCTGGTGACCGAGGGTTGCCGGGGCGAGGGTGGCTACCTGATCAACAAGGACGGCGAGCGCTTCATGGAGCGTTATGCGCCGAACGCCAAAGACCTGGCATCCCGTGACGTTGTGGCCCGCTCCATGATGATGGAAATCCTGGATGGGCGTGGTGCCGGCCCCAATGGCGATCACGTGTTCCTGAAGCTGGATCACCTGGGTGAGGAAGTGCTGCACAGCCGCCTGCCGGGCATCTGTGAACTGGCTATTACCTTTGCCCAGACCGACCCGGTGAAAGAGCCGATTCCGGTTGTTCCCACTTGTCACTACATGATGGGCGGCATTCCCACCAATGTTCACGGTCAGGCGATCAAGTTGTCCGGTGGCCATGAGGGCGAAGACCAGTTTGTTAACGGTCTCTTCGCGGTGGGCGAGGTAGCCTGCGTATCTGTACATGGTGCCAACCGTCTGGGTGGCAATTCGCTGCTGGACCTGGTGGTATTCGGTCGTGCGGCCGGTCTCTTTATCGAAGACCAGCTGCGTCAGGGTATGACCCAGTATGAGCCTTCCGATTCTGATATCGAACAGGCTCTGTCCCGTGTGCGTCGCTGGGATGAGTCCAGCGGTGGAGAATCTGTTTCTGCCCTGCGCAAAGAGCTGCAGAGCGTGATGCAGAATCACTTCGGGGTGTTCCGTAAGGGTGACCTGATGGCGGAAGGTGTGGCCAAACTGGCGGATCTGCGTGAGCGGATTTCCAAGGCGCATCTGGATGACAAGAGCAAGCCGTTCAACACCGCGCGTATCGAAGCGCTGGAGCTGGACAATCTGCTTGAGGTGGCGGAAGCCACTGCTATCGCCGCAGAAGGCCGTACCGAAAGCCGTGGCGCGCATTCCCGCTACGACTACCCGGATCGTGATGATGAGAACTGGCTGTGCCATTCCATCTTCGACCCCACTGCCAAGAAGCTGGGTAAGCGCGAGGTGAATTTCAAGCCGAAGACCGTTGACACCTTCCAGCCCAAGGCGCGGACCTACTAAGGGGAGCTAACGATGAAAGTCAGTATCTATCGCTACAATCCGGAAACGGACCGCGAGCCGACCATGAAGGAGTATGAGGTCGATACCCAGGGTAAAGACCTCATGGTGCTGGATATCCTGGCTCTGGTGAAAGAGCAGGACGAATCCATGTCCTACCGTCGCTCCTGCCGTGAAGGCGTGTGTGGTTCCGATGGTATGAACATGAACGGCAAGAACGGCCTGGCCTGTATTACGCCGCTGTCCCAGGTGGCACCGGGTGTCCTGGAAGGCAAGAAGCCGCTGATCCTGCGTCCCTTGCCCGGCCTGCCGGTGATCCGTGATCTGGTCGTAGACATGGGCATGTTCTACAACCAGTACGAAAAGGTGCAGCCGTTCCTGCAGAACAGCACCCCGGCGCCGGCCATTGAGCGCCTGCAGACTCCGGAAGATCGTGCCAAGCTGGATGGTCTGTATGAGTGCATCCTGTGCGCCTGCTGCTCTACCAGCTGTCCGAGCTTCTGGTGGAACCCGGACAAGTTCCTGGGTCCGGCGGCCCTGTTGCAGAGCTACCGCTTCCTGGCGGACAGCCGCGATACGGCCACTGAAGAGCGATTGAGCAAACTGGACGACCCGTTCAGCCTGTTCCGTTGCCATGGCATCATGAACTGTGTCAGCGTGTGTCCGAAAGGGCTCAACCCGACCCGGGCCATTGGCCATATCCGTTCCATGCTACTGGAACGGGGCATCTGACCCGAACGAAGGAGGCGGCCATGTGGCCGCCTTTTTTGTTTCTGGTGTTGAGCAATACCGCTGTCTATTCGACGTTTCGCCAATGCAGTGACAGGCATAAAAAGTGTTACCTTATTTTATCAAGACGGCGTCTAACAAAAGCGAAATAAAAGGGCTACACTAGACGTCGGTTCGAGGTAATCCCTCGTCGAGACGTGGCATAACACTCACTCTCACCAACCCGGTGAAGATGGGTGGTTTTGTTGCATCTCATGGGTGGGGCAGGGCTTAAAAGGCGCTGTCCCGGACAATACAAAGCGTACGGGAACAGGGTCGCCCCCCTGTGGTCGCAGTGACACCAGTTACCACAGAGTGTGACACCTCCCGCTGAAGGAACGAGCTGACATGCAAGACAGTTCCATGCAGCGCCAATGGCAGTCCTCCCACATTGGAGGAGCCAACGCCGCCTATGTCGACGAACTGTACGAATCCTATCTGACTGACCCCAATTCTGTGCCGGAAGACTGGCGCGTCTACTTCGAAAAACTCCCCAGTGTTGATGCCGCCGTCGAGTCCGACGTGCCCCATGCGGCTGTTCGCGAATATTTCCTGCTACAAGCCAAGAATCGCTCCCGTGTGCAAAAGTTTGGCGCCAGTGCTGTCAGCACTGAGCACGAGCGGCGCCAGGTGCGTGTGCTGCACCTGATTGCGGCGTACCGCAACCGGGGCCATCAGGTGGCCAAGCTGGATCCGCTGGGGATTATGGAGCGTGAAGCGGTACCGGATCTGGAGTTGTCACACCACGGGTTAAGTCCCGCGGACCTGGATACCGTATTCCAGACCGGTAACCTGTTTATCGGCAAACCGGAAGCCACCCTCCGTGAAATTGTTGACTGCTTGCAAGGCACCTATTGTTCCAGTGTCGGTGCTGAATATATGCATATCGTCAACACCGCGGAAAAACGCTGGTTGCAACAGCGTATGGAAGGGGTGCGCAGCCATCCGGAATACGGCGAAGACGTCAAAAAGCATATCCTCGAACGTCTCTCCGCCGCGGAAGGCCTGGAAAAATACCTGGGCAGCAAGTACCCCGGCACCAAACGTTTTGGGCTTGAAGGCGGTGAATCGCTGATTCCGCTGATGGATGAAATCATCCAGCGGGTCGGCAGCTACGGTGCCAAGGAACTGGTCATCGGTATGGCCCACCGGGGCCGCCTGAACGTGCTGGTCAACACCCTGGGCAAGAGCCCCAAGGATCTGTTCGAGGAATTTGACGGCAAGAGCTTTATTGAAACCGGTTCCGGTGATGTGAAGTATCACCAGGGTTTTTCCTCCAACGTGCAGACTTCCGGTGGCGAAGTGCACCTGGCCATGGCCTTCAACCCGTCTCACCTGGAAATCGTGTCTCCGGTGGTGGAGGGCTCGGTACGGGCCCGTCAGGACCGCCGTGAGGATTTTGAAGGCGAGCAGGTGGTGCCGATCTTGCTGCATGGTGACGCGGCTTTCGCCGGCCAGGGTGTGGTCATGGAAACCTTCCAGATGTCACAGACCCGCGGCTTCAAGACCGGTGGGACCCTGCATGTGATCATCAACAATCAGGTCGGTTTCACCACCAGCCGACGTGAGGATGCCCGTTCCACCGAATACTGCACCGACGTGGCGAAGATGGTCCAGGCGCCGATCTTCCACGTCAATGCGGACGACCCGGAAGCCGTGTACTTCGTTACCCAGCTGGCCGTGGACTACCGCATGCA
Organism: Alcanivorax sp. HI0007; assembly: GCF_001635525.1. NCBI lineage: Bacteria > Pseudomonadati > Pseudomonadota > Gammaproteobacteria > Oceanospirillales > Alcanivoracaceae > Alcanivorax > Alcanivorax sp. HI0007. The sequence continues at coordinate 27,590 of NZ_LWEJ01000084.1, read as the reverse complement.
GTTCAAGAAGGATGTGGTTATCGACCTGATCTGTTATCGCCGGCTTGGTCATAACGAGGCGGATGAGCCGTCTTCCACCCAGCCGTTGATGTACAAGAAGATCAAGTCTCACCCGACCACCCGTACCCTGTACGCGGAACGCCTGGTCAGGGAAGGCGTAGTCAGTGAACAGGCTGCGCAGAAAACGGCTGACGATTATCGCAACATGCTGGACGCGGGCGACCATGTGGTGAAATCGCTGGTACGCGAGCCAAACAAGTCACTGTTTGTGGACTGGTCACCCTATATCGGTCATCAGGTGGAAGATGACTGGGATACCAGCTATCCGCTGAAAAAACTGCAGGATCTGGCTACCCGTCTGGAAACGCCGCCGGAAGGCTTTGTGGTTCAGCGTCAGGTAAAGAAGATCCTTGAAGACCGACGCAAGATGACGGCCGGGGCCTTGCCGCTGAACTGGGGCTATGGGGAAACCCTGGCCTATGCCACCTTGATTGATCAGGGCTTTAATGTCCGTATCACCGGCCAGGATTCCGGCCGCGGGACCTTCTCCCACCGTCATGCGGTTCTGCATAACCAGAAAGACGGTGAGCAGTATGTGCCGCTGCAGCATCTCTATGACGAGCAGCCGCGCTTCGACATTTATGATTCCTTGTTGTCGGAAGAAGCGGTGCTGGGTTACGAGTACGGCTATTCCACCACCACCCCCAAGACCCTGGTGATCTGGGAGGCGCAATTCGGCGATTTCGCCAATGGAGCTCAGGTGGTGATCGACCAGTTCATCTCCTCCGGGGAAGCAAAGTGGGGCCGCCTGTGTGGTCTCACCATGCTGTTGCCCCATGGCTACGAAGGGCAGGGGCCGGAGCATTCCTCCGCTCGACTGGAACGTTTCCTGCAGCTGTGCGCAGAGCACAACATGCAGGTCTGCGTGCCCAGCACCCCGGCCCAGATTTACCACCTGCTTCGCCGTCAGGCAGTCCGCCCGTTGCGCAAGCCGCTGGTGATCATGAGCCCGAAGAGTTTGCTGCGGCACAAGAAAGCCATCTCCACACTGGAAGAGCTGGCCGACGGTATTTTCCGTACCGTGCTGGATGATCCTGCGGAGCTGGATCGTGACAAGGTGAAACGGGTAGTGATGTGCTCTGGCAAGGTGTACTACGACCTGCTGGAGAAGCGGGACAGTGATGATTTGAACGACACTGCGCTGATTCGTGTCGAGCAGCTTTACCCGTTCCCGGAACAGCGTCTTCAGCAAGTGCTGGAGGGATACCCCAATCTGGAAACCCTGGTGTGGTGTCAGGAAGAACCCATGAACCAGGGCGCCTGGTATTGCTCGCAACACCATATGTATCGGGTGGCCCGTGAGGTCGGAGACCTGCGGGTGCATTACGCAGGCCGGGATATGGCTGCCGCGCCGGCGGCCGGGTCCATGGCCCTTCATGTGGAACAACAGCAGCGTCTGGTCCAGGACGCCTTCGAGATCAAGTAAATAAGGATTAGGCATGGCGACTGATATCAAAGCACCGCAGTTTCCCGAATCAGTAGCGGACGGCACCGTAGCCACCTGGCACAAGCAGGAAGGTGAAGCGGTCAAGCGTGATGAGCTGCTGGTGGATATTGAAACCGACAAGGTGGTGCTGGAAGTAGTGGCACCGGCTGACGGTGTAGTCAGCAAGATTCTCGCCGGTGAAGGCGACACGGTTGAGAGCCAGCAGGTGCTGGGTCATTTCGAAGAGGGCGCCAGCGGTGGTGCTTCCCCGTCCGGTGACAAGGCCGATTCGGCACCGGCGGAAGAAGAGAAAGAGGAACCGGCAGAAGCACCGGCGAAAGCCAGTGAGTCTGCCAGTGATGATGACAGCGCGTCGGACCAGGCGGGTCCGGCTGCCCGCAAGTTGATGACCGAGCACGGCGTGGCCGCGGAACAGGTAACGGGTACTGGCAAGGGTGGCCGTATTACCAAGGCGGATGTGGAAAAAACCATCAGCGCCAAGGAAGAGAAGCGGGCCAGCCAGCCGGCTCCGCAGCAGCCCGCTACCGTGGATGTGCCGGCAACGCCGGGCGAGCGCGAAGAGCGTCGGGTACCGATGACCCGCCTGCGCAAGCGTATCGCCGAGCGTCTGGTGTCTGCCCAGCAGAACTCCGCCATGTTGACCACCTTCAACGAGGTCAACATGAAGCCGATCATGGATATGCGCAAGCATTACCAGCCGGAATTCGAAAAGGCCCACAACGTGCGTCTGGGCTTCATGGGCTTCTTTACCCGTGCCTGTGTGGAAGCGCTGAAGCGTTTCCCGGCGGTGAATGCCTCTATCGACGGTGAGGATATCGTGTACCACGGTTACTACGACGTGGGTGTGGCGGTGTCCACCGAGCGCGGGCTGGTGGTGCCGGTGATTCGCGATGCGGACCAGCGTGGTCTGGCAGAAGTGGAATCACAGATCATCGAGTTCGGTCAGAAGGCCCAGAAGGGCAAGCTCTCCATTGAGGAAATGACCGGTGGCACCTTCACCATTTCCAATGGCGGGGTGTTCGGGTCACTGATTTCCACGCCCATTCTCAACCCGCCGCAGACCGCCATCCTCGGTATGCACAAAATCCAGGAACGTCCCATGGCCGTGGACGGCAAGGTGGAAATTCTGCCGATGATGTACCTGGCGCTGTCCTACGATCACCGCTTGATTGATGGCAAGGAAGCGGTGCAGTTCCTGGTGGCAGTGAAAAACTTTATCGAAGATCCGGCGCGTTTGCTGCTGGATATCTGAATGTATGCCTGCACGCATCACGTCGGCACGCAACCACGCTAAGGGCGTGCCAGCGTGTTGCGTGAAGCGTGCCAGCGATTGAAGGAATAGATCATGGCTGACAAGTACGACGTCATTGTCATCGGTGGTGGGCCCGGCGGTTATGTGGCTGCCATTCGTTGTGCGCAACTGGGTTTCAACACGGCCTGCATTGAAAAACGGATCAACAAACAGGATGAGCCGGCACTGGGCGGTACCTGCCTGAACGTGGGCTGCATTCCCTCCAAGGCGTTGCTGGATTCTTCCTGGAAGTATCACGAAGCGCAGAGCTCTCTGGCTGACCATGGCATCAAACTGGGTGATGTGAGCCTGGATCTGGATGCCATGCACAAGCGCAAGGACACCATCGTCCGCAACCTGACCGGTGGTATCGCCCAGCTTTTCAAGGCCAACAAGGTGACCTGGCTGCAAGGCTCCGGCCAGCTGAAAAGTGGCAAGCAGGTGGAGTTTACGCCGTTGGAAGGGGATGCCCAGACCTTGCAGGCCGAGAACATCATTCTCGCCGCAGGTTCTGTGCCGGTGGAAATTCCGCCCACTCCGATCGACCAGAAGCTGATCGTCGACTCGACCGGCGCGCTGGATCTGCCCGAAGTGCCCAAACGTCTTGGCGTGATCGGTGCAGGCGTGATCGGGCTGGAGCTGGGCAGTGTCTGGGCCCGGCTCGGCAGTGAAGTGGTGGTCCTGGAAGCGGTGGATACCTTCCTGCCCACGGTGGATCAACAGATCGCCAAGGATGCCCGGAAACAGTTCAGTAAACAGGGGCTGGATATCCGCCTTGGCGCCCGGGTCACCGGCTCCGAGGTGAAAAAGAACCAGGTCGTGGTCAACTTTACCGATAAAGACGGGGACCAGCAGGAAACCTTCGATCGGTTGATTGTCGCGGTGGGCCGTCGCCCCTACACCGAGGGCCTGCTCAGCCAGGATGCCGGTGTCAGCCTGGACGAGCGTAATTTCGTCTATGTGGACAGCCAGTGCCGCACGGATGTTCCCGGTGTCTACGCCATCGGTGATCTGGTCCGCGGTCCGGCGCTGGCTCACAAGGCCATCGAAGAAGGCGTGATGGTGGCCGAGGTGATTGCCGGTGAGCACACTCAGGTCAACTACGATGCTGTCCCGGGGGTGATCTATACCCATCCGGAAGTGGCCTGGGTGGGCAAGACCGAAGAAGAAGTGAAGGAATCCGGGGAAGCTTACAAGACCGGTGCGGTGCCATTTGCGGCCAATGGTCGCGCCATGGCGGCTGGTGAGACCGGGGGCATGGTGAAGTTTGTGGCGGATGAAAAGACCGACCGCATTCTCGGCATGCATGTGGTCGGTCCTCAGGCGTCCGAGTTGATCCAGCAAGGCGTGGTGGCGATGGAATTCGGCGCCACCATCGAAGATTTGCAACTGATGGTGTTCGGTCATCCGAGCCTGTCGGAAACCGTTCATGAAGCCGCCCTGGCCGTGGATTACAAGGCAATCCACGTGGCGCAGCGTCGGCGCAAGAAATAACGCCGCAGAACGGTCGCGAAGTGACGGCGTCCAGATGGGCGCCACTCATTCATTGATATGGAAGTATTGGCATGAATCTCCATGAATATCAGTCAAAGCAGCTTTTTGCTGATTATGGTCTGCCAGTTTCTACCGGTTTCGCCTGCGATACTCCTGAAGAGGTCGCAGCCAAAACCAGAGAAATTGGTGGTGACAAGTGGGTGGTAAAAGCCCAGGTGCACGCGGGTGGCCGGGGCAAGGCCGGGGGCGTGAAGCTGGTCAACAGCCCGGAAGAAGCGGCGGAGTTTGCCAAGCAATGGCTGGGCAAAAACCTGGTCACGTTCCAGACCGATGAACACGGTCAGCCGGTGTCCAAGATTCTGGTGGAAACCTGCACTGATATCGCCAAGGAACTCTATCTGAGCGCGGTGTTTGACCGTGCCTCCCGACGAGTCGTGTTCATGGCCTCCACAGAAGGTGGCGTGGATATCGAAACCGTTGCGGAAGAGACCCCGGAAAAGATCCTCAAGGCAGAGGTGGATCCGCTAGTGGGTGCACAGCCCTACCAGGCCCGAGAGATCGCTTTCAAACTTGGCCTTGAGGGCAAGCAGGTCGGCCAGTTCGCCAAAATCTTTGTGGGCCTGGCCAAGCTGTTTGAAGACAAGGATCTGGCATTGATCGAGGTGAACCCCCTGGTGATCACGGACCAGGGCGATCTGCATTGCCTGGATGCCAAGATCAACGTGGATGGCTCAGCACTGTACCGCCACCCGGACATCAAGGCCCTGGAAGACCCCAGCCAGGAAGATGAGCGTGAGCGCCGTGCTGCAGAGTGGGATCTCAACTACGTGGCCCTGGACGGCAACATCGGCTGCATGGTCAACGGTGCCGGCCTGGCCATGGGCACCATGGATCTGGTCAAGCTCAAAGGCGGTGCGCCGGCCAACTTCCTGGATGTGGGCGGTGGCGCCACCAAGGAGCGGGTCACCGAAGCCTTCAAGATCATCCTCTCCGATGATCAGGTAAAAGGCGTTCTGGTTAACATCTTCGGTGGTATCGTTCGCTGCGATCTGATCGCCGAGGGCATTATCGGAGCCGTGGAGGAAGTGGGTGTGACCGTACCCGTGGTGGTTCGCCTGGAAGGTAACAATGCGGAGCTGGGCTCCCAGAAGCTGGCAGAAAGTGGCATGAACATCATCGCCGCGCAAAGTTTTGACGATGCTGCCGAGCAGGTAGTGAAAGCAGTGGGAGGTGCCGCATGAGCGTACTGATCGACAAGAACACCAAAGTCATCTGCCAGGGGTTTACCGGCAGCCAGGGCACCTTTCATTCCGAGCAGGCCATCGAATACGGCACCAAGATGGTTGGCGGTGTGACTCCGGGCAAGGGCGGCCAGACTCACCTGGGCTTGCCGGTGTTCAACACCGTGGCTGAAGCGGTTGCCGAAACCGGCGCCACTGCCAGTGTGATCTATGTGCCGGCACCGTTCTGCAAGGACTCCATTCTGGAAGCTGCCGATGCAGGGGTGGAGCTGATCGTCTGTATTACCGAGGGCATCCCGGCGCTGGATATGCTGTACGTGAAGGAATACATCACTCGCAAGGGCGGCGTACGCCTGATCGGCCCCAACTGCCCAGGTGTGATCACTCCCGGTGAGTGCAAGATCGGTATCATGCCCGGTCACATTCACCAGCCGGGCAAGGTGGGTATCGTATCCCGCTCTGGCACGCTGACCTATGAGGCGGTCAACCAGACCACCAAGCTGGGTTTTGGTCAGTCTACCTGCATCGGTATTGGCGGCGACCCGATTCCCGGTACCACCTTTATCGATGCCCTGGAACTGTTCCAGAACGATCCCCAGACCGAAGCCATTGTCATGGTCGGTGAGATCGGGGGCACTGCAGAAGATGAAGCGGCAGCCTATATCAAGGAGCACGTGACCAAGCCGGTAGTCAGCTACATTGCCGGGGTGACGGCGCCTCCGGGTAAGCGCATGGGGCATGCTGGTGCCATCATCGCTGGCGGCAAGGGGACTGCGGACGAGAAGTTTGCTGCTCTGGAAGCGGCCGGAGTGACAACTGTGCGGAACCCTGCGGAAATCGGCAAGGCTGTCAAAGAAGCGACGGGCTGGTAAATCGCCCTCCGCATCGACAAAAAGGCCGGCATTTGCCGGCCTTTTTGTTAGTGGAGTACGTCGTCGTCCAGATTAAAGAACTCGTATTCATTGAGTTCCTTTTTCAGGCGCCGCTCCTCCAGGCGATCTTCGATGCGATGGCGCATGTCCATGTTGAAAGCCCTGGAGCGCGCGCTGCGCTCTTCCTGCTCCTCATCGTCCATGTCGTCATCCAGAATATCGAAATCTTCGTTCATCAGCAGATCTTCCGAATCAAGGTCTTGCTCATTACGACGGTTACTCATGGTGGCCTCCTGTGTCTGACCTCCTCAAACAACCTGTTAATCGGCTAGTCAGGCCCGGAGTACCGGTTTCCTAACGTCCTCAGCGCCTATATATCTGCTGATTTTCTCCCTTACAAGTTTTTTTTTATTTCCGATGATGAGTGGTGGTGGCAGGCGCGCCCGACGGCGCCGGGGGCGTTGCCCCGGCCGCTGCAGACAATGCCGAATGTGATGGAGATCATACCTGGCTGCCGGATAGCAAAATCAGTCACTTAAGTGCTGGAATGCCCGGGCGCGGCTTTGTAAAGTGGAGCCAACGGGCCAACGGTATGTCTGTAACCGGCAGACTCTGGTCTGAAGGTTAGTGCGGCAAAAATGCTTCAAGAAGCCTGCTCAACGCTCCGTTGAGGAATCATCCGCTGAGAGAATAAGAAGATGGCAGAACTGCTGATCATTATTGGGGTAAGTGGCTTTATCATCAGCACCCTGGGACTGATGCACGAGGCCGCCAGTCGGGGGCATAGCGCCCTGTTTTTTCTGGTGCCACTGGCAAGCCTGGGGCAGGTACAGCAGCACTGGGAAGAGTACCGGTGGTGGGCGCTGGGCCGTGTTGCGTCGCTGCTGACGGCCGCGGTTGGCGTTGCCTTGTTCCTGGCAACCGGACAAACCCTGTTGGAGCCGTCTACCCGGCAGAATCTGGCGGGCCAGGCTGGCCAGGTGTTGCGGGGCGATAATATGGCGTCCAGTACTTCTTTCGTGACCTCCGAGAAAGCGGCGTTGCTGGTGGTGGAAGGGCAGGGCAAAGCCCTCTCGGGGCGCCTGCACGGTCAACGGTTTCGCTATGATCGTGTGGCATTGATTGATGGCGTGCTGACCGCCAGTCAGGGGGAAGGCTTTCTTCCCGAGTTGGAAGTGCGCATTCTGCTGGGCTGGAATCCGCAAGACATTACCGAGCGCCGTTCATTGTTGGTGAACCCGTCCGATGAAGAGGCGCCGGTAGTGCATCTTTCCTGGAAGCCAGATGGCCAGGATTACCCGGAAACCCGTATCTTTTCCGGGGGCTACCGTCTGGAACTGGCCCTGGCCCCGCTGGATACCGGCCAGCTTTCCGGGTCCATGGTCCTTGTCATGCCGGACAGTTTCAAAAGCTACCTGGTCGGCGACTTCACGGCGTATTCCAACCACCTTCGTTATCGTAATGGGGAGGTTGATCTGCACTTCGATCACGATGATACCCTGGCCCATGTGGCCGAAGAGTATCTGGTGACCCAGTTCCCGGAGGGGCTGCTGGAATCCGTCAAGGCTGAGCATGTACAGCTGAGGCGTGCCGAGGCCAGTGGTCAGGTAATGGCCCGGGTGGTGTTGACCAATGGTGCGGTGGAGCAGCGGCATGTCCGCCTGGAGAAAAGCGAGGTTGGCTGGGCAGTAGTGCCGGGCTCGATGGAAACACGGGTGATTACACCACCGTCAGAGGGTGGCGCCACGCTGGTCACCCCCACCTTCGAGAAAGCGGCACCAGAACAGCCAAAGGCGCAGCCGCCGGTGGAAAAGACCTTCCCGGAGCTGGTCGCTTATGTGGACAAGAAAGTGCTGCTGGAAACCCAAAGTGGTCGACAGCTTGATGGCGTACTACGACGGGTCAGCGGTAATCGTCTGTGGCTCGTCATGAATGTTGGCAGCGGCAATGTGGAGCGTAGTGTGTCAGACGAAGAGCTCAAATCCGTGACCTTGTCCAATGGACAGCGGATTGATCTGATCTCGGAGTCGGACACTGGCAGTGAGGTGGTCATTGCCCCTGACAGTGAGGCAGCGCCAGTACAGCCTGAGCAGTTGCAGCAGGAGCCGCAGCCGGAAGAGGCCATCTCCGCCAAGCTCAGGGAATTGCGTGCCCTGGTCGGCAAATCCGTGACTATTACTGCCGACGGCGTCGTGACACGGACAGGGATCCTGCAAGCGGTGAGCGAGGATCATTTGACCTTGAGTGTGGCGATGGGAGCAGGCAACATCGAATACTTCTATGACATGAACAGCATTCAAAAAGTTGAGGCGGTACGTTGAAGATACTGATAACCGGAGGCAGTGGTTTTATCGGCCAGCATTTGTGCCGGCGCCTGGCGGCCCATGGGCACGAACTGGTTGTGCTCAGCCGGCGCCCGCGCCGGGCAGCCAAGGTGCTGCCGGAGGAAACCCGTATCGTGTCGAGCCTGGACGACATTGCCGATGATGATGCCATTGACGGTATCATCAACCTGGCCGGGGAAAGCCTGTTTGCCGGTCGCTGGACGGAGCGTCGCAAAAAGGTGCTGTTCGATTCCCGTATCGGTGTCACCCAGCAGCTGGTCAGCCTGGTGTCCCGGTTGCAGCGCAAGCCGGCAGTCATGGTATCCGGCTCGGCGGTGGGTTTTTATGGTGATGCGGGCAATGCGGAACTGACCGAAGACAGCTCTGCCCGCAAGCGTGACTTCGGATACCTGCTTTGCGATGCCTGGGAGCAATCGGCGCGACCGGTTTCCCGGCAGGGTGTTCGGCTTTGTCTGGTGCGCACCGGCATTGTGCTGGGGCGTGATGGCGGCATGCTGGGCAAGCTGCTGCCGGTTTACCGCCTTGGCCTTGGCGCCATGCTCGGCGACGGTAGCCAATGGCTGAGCTGGATCCATATTGATGACATGGTCGCGATTCTGGTCCGGGCGGTAGAGACCCCGGGGATCGATGGCGTGTTCAACGCGACTGCGCCTGGCCCTGTCACCCAGCGCGAGTTTCATCGCTCGCTGGCCAGTGCCGTGAAGCGTCCTGCTTTTTTGCGCGTCCCGTCAATCGCCTTGCGTACCGGGTTGGGCGAGCAGTCAGACATCCTGCTGGGTGGGCAGCGGGTCTATCCCCGTCGTCTGGAGCAGCAGGGTTTCGTGTTCCGCTTTCCGGATTTGCAGTCGGCCCTGGCCCAGCAGATCAAACGCTGACCCTCCCAGGGCGCCTCTGAAAGACCGAGCTTGCAAGGCGTTACTCAGAGTCTCCCTGGCCCTTGAAAAAAGTCCGGCTGCCCCTATTACTCCCGGGTGATTAACGCCCATAGGAGTCAGCCGTGTCCGTAGAAAAACAAACCCATGGTTTTCAGGCAGAAGTCTCCCGCCTGTTGCACCTGATGATTCATTCCCTGTACAGCAACCGGGAAATTTTTCTTCGCGAACTGATCTCCAATGCCTCGGATGCTTGCGACAAATTGCGTTTCAAGGCATTGGATGAGCCGTCGCTGCTCGAGTCCGGGAGTGACCCTGCCATCAGCCTGCGGATAGACAAGGCGGCGGGCACCCTGACCATTGCCGATAACGGTATTGGCATGAACCAGGAGGAAGTGATCGAGAACCTGGGCACGATCGCCCGTTCCGGCACCGAAAAATTCCTGGCCTCACTCAGTGGTGATCAGAAGAAAGACGCCCAGCTCATCGGTCAGTTTGGTGTAGGCTTCTACTCCGCCTTCATTGTGGCCGATCGGGTAACCGTAGAAAGCCGTAAGGCCGGCACCGATGCGTCAGCGGGTGTGCGCTGGGAAAGCGATGGCCAGGGCGAGTTTACCGTAGAGACCATTGAGCGGGTCGAGCAGGGTACGGCGGTGATTCTGCATCTACGCAAGGATGCCCGTGAGTTTCTGGATGATTTCAAGGTTCGCCAGGTGGTTCACCAGTATTCGGATCATGTGGCATTTCCGATCACGCTTGTTACCCCGGGCGATGATGGGGAAGAGGAGAAAACCGAGACTCTCAATTCGGCCACGGCCCTGTGGCAGCGCCCTCGTCAGGAGATCAGTGATGAGGAGTACCAGAATTTCTACAAGCATATCAGCCATGATTTTCAGGATGCCCTGAGCTGGAGCCACAACAAGGTCGAGGGCAAGCTGGAATACACCAGTCTGCTTTATATCCCTGCCCGAGCGCCTTTTGATCTTTACCACCGCGATGCCAATCGTGGCCTTAAGCTCTATGTGCAACGCGTTTTCATCATGGATGATGCGGAGCAGTTCCTGCCGCAGTATCTGCGTTTTATCAAAGGGGTCATTGACGCACCAAACCTGCCTCTGAACGTGAGCCGGGAGTTGCTGCAGGACTATGGTCCGGTACAGAAAATCCGTGCCGCCCTGACCAAGCGAGTGCTGCAGATGCTCAAGAAACTGGGTAAGGACGAGGAAAAATACGCCACCTTCTGGTCCCAGTTTGGTCAGGTTATCAAGGAAGGCATTGGCGAAGACCGGGATAATCAGCAGGCGATCGCTGCGCTGTTGCGGTTTGCCAGTAGCAAACAGCCAGGCAAGGCGGCCACCTCACTGGATCAGTATCTTGAGAACAAACCCGCGGATCAGGACAAGATCTATTATCTGCTTGCCGACAGTCCATCCGCGGCGGAAAACAGTCCGCATCTGGAAGTGTTCCGCAAGAAGGGCATTGAGGTGTTGTTGCTCAGCGACCCGGTGGATGAGTGGATGGTCAGCTACCTGGACAGCTATCAGGACGTGAAGCTGGTCAATGCGGCCCGTGGCGAGCTGGATCTGGGGGATCAGGAGGAAAAAGCGGATAACGATAATCCGTTGATTGCCCGCCTGGGCTCCACCCTGGCTGAACGGGTAGAAGCGGTCCGCGCCACCTCACGCCTGGTGGATTCCCCCGCATGTCTGGTGTTGGCCGAAGATCAGTTGGGGCCGCAAATGCGCCGCATGCTGGAAGCTGCCGGTCAGCCGGTACCGGAAAACAAGCCGGTGCTGGAGGTGAATCTGGATCACGGTCTGTTGCAGGCGTTGGCAGGGATGGAAGAGGGCGAACGGTTTGACGATCTGGCCGCACTGCTGCTGGACCAGGCCATGCTGGCGGAAGGGCAGTTGCCCAAGGACCCGGCGGCCACCGCACGACGCCTGCAGGAGCTTCTTGTCAGAGCGTTGTGATAGCCCCCTGTAGGAGCGCTGACTATTCGCTTCGCTCACCCCTTCGGGGCTGCCTTGCAGGCGTTCCTTCGCTTCGCTTGGTGAGGCGCGAACCGAGCGTAGCGAGGACAGCGGTATCTTTGCCTTGTCCTTTCTATTGGCACATGTTGAGCTCTGACAGGCTTGATCGCCTGCGGCGATTTCCTCGCTGGCGCGAGGTTCGCGCCTCAAGAGGCGCTCCTACAGGTGGTTTCGATCCAGGCTTGATGAGGCTTCCGTTGTCTCTGCTTCGATGGGCGCTTATGATGCCTCAAAAGCTGCTATACAAGGCGTTCCGTATGGAGCAGGAAAGACATAACGCAACAATTCTCGGCGGTGGCAGCTTTGGCACCGCCATGGCTAGTATCCTGGCCGCCAACGGTCATCGAGTGAATATCTGGGTGCGAGACCCGGAAACCGCTGCCGCGATCAATATGGACCGCGAGAACAGCCGTTATCTGCCCGGCGCAGAACTGCCCGCCGGAGTGAACGCCACTGATAGCCTGGAAGAGGCCTTGCACCAGGCCTCTCTGGTGTTTGTGGCGATTCCCAGCAAGGCGTTCGTTGAGGTTTTGCGTCAAGCGAAAGAGTGGGTCCCCGCCGATACCCTGGCCATCAGTTGTACCAAAGGCATATATGCAGAAGGTTTTCTGCTGATGAGCGAAGTGCTGCAGCAGGAGTGGCCCCACGCCCGTATCGGTGCTCTCAGTGGTCCCAATCTGGCCAAGGAAATCGTGGAGCAGAAGTTCAGTGGTACCGTGGTGGCAAGCCCGGATGAGACGCTTTGCCAAGTGGTGCAGACAGCCCTCAGCTGCGATTACTTTCGGGTTTATGACAACCCGGATATCTACGGCGTGGAGCTTGGTGGCGCGTTAAAGAATATTTATGCGGTGGCGTCCGGCATGGCTGCTGCCATCGGCGTCGGTGAAAACAGCCGCAGCTTCATGATTACCCGCGCCCTGGCGGAAATGAGCCGTTTTGCTGTGGAGCTGGGTGCCAACCCGATGACGTTCCTGGGTCTTTCAGGGGTGGGGGATTTGATTGCCACCTGTAGCTCCTCCCTGTCCCGCAACTATCAGGTGGGGTTCCAGCTGGGGCAGGGCAAGACCCTGGAAGAGGCGATAGAAAGCCTTGGCCAGACCGCAGAGGGTATCAATACCATCAAACTGGTGGCGGACAAGGCCGCCGAGCTGGGGGTCTACATGCCGTTGGCCACGGCGCTCTACCAGATCGTCTACCATGGCCAGCCACTGGAACTGGTAATCCAGCAGCTGATGAGTGGGGAATACAAGCACGATGTGGAGTTCCAACTGGCGGGACCCGGGTTGTGAGGTTGTATCTCAGCCGACATGGCCAGGCTGTTTCCCAGGCCCCCACCGATGCTGAGCGGCCATTGACCGAAACCGGCAGGGCAGCCTTGCTGGCGCATTGGCAGCAGATGCGCAGCAGCGGCATTACCGTTTCAGCGCTGATTGCCAGTCCTTATGTGCGGGCCCAGCAGACGGCTGACTGTATCCAGCAGGTCTATGGTGATCTGCCACGAGTCACCTGTGAGCAGTTGGTTCCGGATGCCCGTCCCGGAGAGCTGTTCGATTGGCTGCTTGCGAATCCCCCCGCGGAGAATACCGCGCTGGTCAGTCATATGCCGTTAGTGGCGCAGCTGACGGCAAGCTGGACCGGTTCCGCAGAGCGTATTGGTTTCAATGTGGGAACGGTCGCCAGCCTGGATGTGGACGTGGCTGCCGCAGGGGGTGCCCGACTGTTGTGGCTGCGTAGCCCGGGAGAGGCGGTGGCTGGCCGCTGATCCGCCAAACGCTACCCCTGATAACACACTCTCTACCGTTCGCCGTAATCCGCTGGTCAGGCCCGTTGTGATTGTCCTAGTCTGACCCTGATGGCACCGGAACGCATGGCAGACTCCTGAAGGGTGTCATCGGAACCACCTAAGGGGGGGAATGCGATGTCTCCTTGCGTCGCATCAACTTAGGCAGATCCTAGAGCACCAACCCGTGTTGGTGCTTTTTTTATGTCCGCAGTATTTCCGTTATTCCCAGACCCGTCAGCGACGAAGCTTACAGCGCCTTGTGCGGCAAGGATTCATGAGGTGTGCTAACCCGATTCGGATTCCGGCTCCCAGGCCAGCCTCTCGATGGGTTGGCCATCGGCAGCCACCAGGTTTAGCTGCATTGGCAGTCGCCCCAGGAACGCCAGATCATCGGACTGGCGAAGTTCCTTGAGATACTGTTTTACCCGGCCGCTGATCCAGGGGTGCAGGGTCGCTTTGATCGTGACGCTCTTGCAGCGCGAGCCTCTTTGTTGATGCCAGTCCTGAAGGGCGGAGCGTAGCACCGGGAAATGAGACTGAAATTGCTCGAAGTCGTCAGCCACCAGATAGATGTCGTACTGGTAGAGATTGCCTCTCCAGCTCATTCCCGCCTTGGTTTCCTTGAGTCGTAGCCGAGGCGCCAGGGCACCGTTGATGCCCGTTTCCTGTGGCCGGTAGCGGGCCCGTTCCCGGGTGTAATGTTCCGGTGACTCCAGATTATCGAGCAGCTCGGTAATGGCGGTGCCACTTTGTGGTCGGTCCGCGGGCGACTTGGCCAGTAACTGGCGGAGTAACGGCTGATAGTGGCGGAGTTTGACCGGTAGCAGGGGAATGGGCTCGCGCTGATGGGCCTGGGCCATGGCGCTGGCATCATCCCCCGTGTAGGGCGGCTTGCCAGTGAGCATCTCGTAGAATACGCAGCCCAGAGAGTAAAGATCGGATTGTGGTGTCAAAGGCTGGCGGCGATGCTGCTCCGGGCTCATGTATTTGGGCGTGCCCATGACGCTGGTGCTGCCGGTGACGGAGGTATCACGAAGGATGTTTGCGGCGATACCGAAATCCATCAGCAGGGCAGAGCCGTCGGCCCGGAACATCACATTGTCCGGCTTCACATCCCGGTGAATAAAACCGTGCTGGCCGGCATAGTCCAGTGCGCCGGCCAACTGACGGAGAACCGTCTCAGCCTGCCGGGGTTCCATCCCGTCCCGGATGCGCTGTTTCAGGCTGCCTCCGGTGACGTACTCCATGCTCAGATAATAATAGCCCTCGTGTTCGCCCACATCGTAAACCGGCACGATATGCGGGTGATTAAGGCTGGCAACGGTGCGGGCTTCCTGCATGAAGCGCTCGGCAAAACTCGGCTCCAGGGCAAGGGAGGGGGAGAGAATCTTGATGGCAACCTGGCGTTCGAAGGAATGCTGTGTTGCCAGAAACACATGGGCCATTCCGCCCTTGCCAAGGCGCTCGGTAATGCGGTATCCGGGAAGTCTGATGGCCATGCTGTTTTTTCGGGTCGTCCTGACCGTTTGTTGTGGGGCCCGTTTACTCGGGCGGCTCGCCGTAAAGCGCTTTCATCTCGGCTTCCGAGCGACGGGCCTGGGCCAGTTTCGCTTCCAGCCGCTTCTTCTGTTGGTCAAGGCTGAGGAAAAAGCTGACCTTGCTTTGCAACAGTTGAGGATCGATGGGCTTGAACAGATAGTCTACGGCACCACTGCGATAACCTTGTTGCACAAAGCGTGTTTCTTTCGAGATGGCAGTCACAAAAATGATCGGCACAGTCTGGGTACGCTGGTGAGAGCGCATGATATCTGCCACCTCAAAACCGTCCATTTCCGGCATTTGTACGTCCAGCAGAACCAGGGCGTAATCGTGCTTGAGCAGCTTGGCCAGGGCGGCATTGCCACTGGTGACACTGTCCAGATCGCAGTCCATGTCTTCCAGCACAACCTCAAGAGCGACCAGATTCTGCGGGGTATCATCCACAAGCAGAATGCGGGAGCGAGGCAGTTGCAGATTGTCGTCGCTGGATTCAGTGTTGGTGCTCATGCTGTGATCCGGTTGGCGTAGCCGCTGAGACTTTAGTCCTAGACGATGGTATCAACTTTTTTCGGGGCCGTCTTGCTCTTCCAGCTTCCATTGTTGCACGGCTATCTGGGCTTTTACCTGCTCCAGCACATCCATCAGGGTATCGCGGATCAATTGATCCAGCTGCTCCCCTTCGCCCTTGGCGGCGCCGATCAGGTCATGCAGCAGTTGCTCCAGTTGTTGCCGGTTGGCCGGTGAGGCCAGGTCGTCGACCAGCTGGTCCACAAAGGCGGTACCGGTTTCCCGGACGGCTTCGCCGAGCAGTGCGATGGCGCGGGGCCCGGCGACCGGTATGGCCGCCAACCGTTTGCCCGCCTGGGTGCGCGTCAGTGATTCGTCGGTAAGATGCGCGAAATATTCCGCCAGTTGATCCCGGTACTGGCCGTGGCTTTTCTGGGTGGCATCGGCGATGCGCGTGGCGATGAAACTGACCAGTTTGTCCTGGCGTGGGGCCAGCACCTGGGACTCAATGCGATGAAGCAGGGGGCTGCCACCCCCAATTTCCCGTTGCGCGCCGCTCAGGACATTGATCACTACCCGGTCAGAAATCTCCTCCACCACAATGTTGTAGTACTTGAGAATGGTCTGGCCCAGCCAGGTTTGCGAGAGGTCGATGATTCCCATGCGCTGCAAGCGCATGAGCAGGCCAACCACCCTCAGGATCCGCAACCAGCGGAAGCTGCCCACCGGGATACAACCAAGCAGGTCGTACCAGTGGGCAAAGGGATAGAAAAACCAGCGGTGGTAGGTGCCCCTGGCAATGGCGACGATCCAGCGGATCACGAACTCCGTCAGGTAGACGGCCACGAAACAGAGGTCGTAGAACAGGAAGTTGCTGTGAATCGTGTCCCGGTAGAAAGCATGAAACCCTGGCGTCATCCCGGCCAGGAATTCCTGGACAGGGGGAACCTGGAAAAGCCAGTCAAAGAGGATCAGCCCGAGGTTGAGTATCACCAGACCAATCATGAACAGGTCGATGATAAAACCGAGGGTATCCAGATTGAGCTTGAGCTTTTCCGGGTGCAATTTGATTTTCATGGTTCAACCGCGAAATCGCGCCCAGACCGGGCAGTGATCAGAGGGCTTTTCCATGCCGCGTAGCTCGTAGTCAACGCCGGTGCTGTCCAGTTTTTCCAGCAACGGCGCGGTGGCCAGCACCGTATCAATGCGCAGGCCCCGGCGTGGTTCTCGCTCGAACCCCCGGGAGCGATAATCAAACCAGGAAAAAATATCATCGGTGTGCGGATTCTGATGCCGGAAAGTGTCAGTCAGACCCCAGTCAATCAGGCGCTGCCACCATTCCCGTTCCTCCGGCAGGAAGCTGGTTTTGCCTTCGCGAAGCCAGCGTTTACGGTTGGCCTCGCCGATGCCGATATCCCGATCGGTGGAGGAAATATTGAAATCGCCCATCACCGCCACCTGCTCGCCGGGTTGGTGGTGGCTATCCAGGTATTGCTGCAAGTCCTGGTAAAACTTCTCCTTGGCAGGAAATTTGGTCGGATGCTCGCGGTTTTCCCCCTGTGGGAAATAACCATTGAGTACCGTTATGGCAGAGCCATCGGTGTGCCGCAGGGTGCCGATGATCATACGACGTTGGGCGTCTTCCTCGTCGGAGGGGAAGCCGTACTGCACGGATTCAAGAGGCTCACGGGTTATCAGTGCCACGCCATAATGGCCTTTCTGCCCGAAATAGTAAGGGTGGTAACCCATGTCGCGGACAGCCTGTTCGGGAAATTCCGGGTCATGGACCTTGGTTTCCTGCAGGCCGATAACGGCCGGCTGATATTTATCGATGACGGCCTGCAATTGGTGCAGACGGGCGCGAATACCATTGATGTTGAATGAAATCAGGGTCATGGAGCCTCCTTTGTGCCGGCATTGTACACCAACAAAAGATGGCGAAGGCAGGCAACGCTGTGGCGTTTTCGGACATGGTCGAGGGTGAACAGATGGGGCTATGATGTCTCTTTTTATTCGATCCGCAACCTAGGGAGACACCATGTCAGCAGTTTCTGCCGGTCGCCAGACGCTGGTCTTCGCCCACGCCAACGGTATACCCGGACACAGTTACGACACCTTCCTGGCGCCATTGGCGGATGAATTTGATATCACCATCATCGATCGCCTGGGCCACAACCCGGCGTATCCGGTGGATACGGGTTGGCACAGTCTGAGCCTGGAGTTGGAAGCCAGCCTGGCATCGTTGCCCAAGCCGTTGGTTGGCGCAGGACACTCGCTGGGTTCGGTGGTGATGTATCTGGTCGCGCAACGGCGGCCGGAGTGGTTTTCCGCGCTGATTATGCTGGACCCACCGATGATGAATGGCTGGCACGGGACCCTGATGCAGGTGGCCAAGCTGACCGGCATGATTGACCGGGTAACCCCGGCGGGCAAAAGCAAGGGCCGCCTGGATTACTGGCCGAATTGGGACGCCGTGGAAAGTTACTTTTCCACGCGTGGCCTGTTCAGGGCCTTTGATCCCCGTTGCCTGGCAGATTATTTGCGTGCGGGTCTGGAGCCTTGGGAGGGCGGTTGGCGATTGCGTTTTCGCCCGGAGGTGGAAGTCGATATTTTTCGCCATACCCCTACGACTGCCACCCGTATGCCAAGGCTGAAAGTGCCGGGGGCAATTATCACCGGCAAGGGATCGCCATCTCCCTTCCTCGACAGTGCCAGGCGGCATGTGCGCCGTCACGGCATGCTTCACCGCATTGCAGAGGGATCGCACATGTATCCACTGGAGAAGCCTGAACAGACCCTGGCCCTGTTCCGTGAAACCCTGCAAACGCTTCAGCAGGGGGAGGCAGGTTAATGGCTGCAAAAGAGAAGAAATTTCACGTTTTCGGACAAACCCTGGCTGCCCTCAGCTGGGACGGCCAGGGTGAGCCGGTGTTGGCTCTGCATGGCTGGCTGGATAACGCCGCGTCCTTTATGCCGCTGGCAACACAGTGGCAGCGTCCCATGGTGGCCCTGGATTTCTCCGGCCATGGTCATTCTGATCACCGTCCGGATGGCGTAGTGACGCACCTGGTGGACCATGTGCGCGATGTGCTGGCTGTGGCCGATCAACTTGGCTGGCAGCGATTCACTCTGGTGGGACATTCCATGGGAGCCGGGATTGCCTGTCTGTTTGCCGCGGCATTGCCGGAACGGGTCTCACGGTTGGTATTGATTGAAGGGCTGGGGCCTCCCACCACCCCCGCTGAAGATGTGGCCAAAACCCTGCGCAAGGCGCTGGATGACATGATGGCGCTGGCCGACAAGCGCAAACCGGTGTACACGGAGATTGCCGATGCGGTCGAGGCTCGCACCCGGGGTTTTGGAGGCTTGAGTCGGGATGCATCCGCATTACTGAGCGAGCGGGGTTTAATGCCGGTGGACTGTGGCTGGACCTGGCGGGCGGACAGCCGCCTGCGGCTTACCTCATCGCTGCGGCTCACTGAAGAACAGGTGGAGGGGTTTGTGCGTGCCATTCAGGCCCCCGTCTGCCTGATTCTTGGCGAGCAGGGGATGGGGGGCAACGGTATGTTTGATCACCGTCTTGAGTGGCTGTCGAATGCCACGGTGGTGCGCTTGCCGGGCCGACATCATTTGCATATGGAAGCCCCGAAAGAGGTGGCGCATGCAATGAATGTTTTTCTTGATAACAACAACGGTTGACTGACCAAAAGCACCAGACCGGATCGGGCTGATATCTGAAAGGGTCATGTATTGACTTGCTGAGGAAGGCTAAGCTTCGGGAAAAACACATTTGAGGAGCGCGTTACGATGAAAGTGGTTGAGGTTGCCTCGCTGACCGAATACGTAGGAAAGGAATTGGGCGCGTCTGATTGGTTTCAGATCGATCAGGACAGAATTAACGCTTTCGCCGACGCGACTCTGGATCATCAGTTTATTCATGTGGATCCTGAACAGGCAAAGAATACCCCGTTTGGCACCACCATTGCCCATGGTTATCTGACCCTGTCCCTGCTGCCTTACCTGCAAGCGTCCATCGACGGTTTTCTTATGCCCAAGGGCATGAAAATGGCAATGAACTATGGCTTCGACAAGCTGCGGTTCATGGCTCCGGTAAAAGAGGGGAAGCGGGTTCGTGCCGTGGCGACCCTGCTGGATGCGAAAGAAAAACGCGACGGCCAGTGGTTGCTGACTTTTTCCTTTACCGTTGAGATTGAAGGCGAAGACAAACCCGCACTGATTGCAGAATGGTTGTTGATGTACTTCGTCTGACCGAAAAATCCCTTCCAATAGTCGTATCCCCCTCTCCTGGTCAGGCCTGTCGTGTTGCGCGCGTCAGGCCTGTTTTTTTCGCACGGGCGGGTTTCAATTCCTGTCATCGTTTGCCGTGCAAAGTTCGGGTTCTACACAAGGTTGATCAAATAAGCTGCTGATTTGGCTCAGTTTGATTTTCTGTTTTGGCCACTTTTGCTGCTGGCAAAAGACCGCATTTCGACGTACTGTAAGGGGGAACTTTCGTAGTAGGGCGAGTTTGCCGCCACCCTTTTATCAGGGCTTTCCCATGTTGCATCGTCCCCGACAATGGCTTCGCCGTCTGGTAGATAACCGATCTGCCATACGCCGCGATTTGCGCCTCAGCCTGACCCATGCGGCGGATATCCCGCGCATGGTGCTGCCTGTTGGCCGCGAGCCGGGTATCCGCTCGGAACTGGCCTGGTCGTCTTATACCAGCCGCGGTGAAGCGGTATTCTCGCTACTACAGTTGTTGGTGCCTGCCACGCGTGAATCCATCAGCCAGGGTACCCTGGTGTGTCATCCTCCGAGGGCTACCGCAGAAGCCCGTTCTTCACGCTGGTTCTTTATCAATGGCATGGGCACAGCGGGACCGGTGGCATTGCTCAATGCCAGCGAGATCGCGCGTATTTTCCGACGTCCGGTCCACCTGATTCATACTCCCACCTGGGGGCTGATTCGCGATGTGGCGGAATCCATCACTGCGCGGACGTTGCGCAAGGATGGCAAGTTGTCCCGCCCGGCACTGAATATCCTTGTGGAAGCACTGGAACACAACGATCAGGTGGTACTGCTCTGTCACTCTCAGGGCACCATCGTGGCCAGCTATATCGTTCGTAAATTGCTCCGCCACCCCAGTGCCCGGGAACTGGTCAAGAAGCTGGAAATCTATTGCATTGGCGGCGTGGCTGACAGTCTGGAAATTGATCCGCAACTGACCCTGGCGGCAGGACATCCCGTGCCCTATGTGGAGCACTTTGCCAACGGCCGCGATTATCTGGCGCAGATCGGCATTCTCTCGCATCTGGACAGTACCGCCGGGACCGTTTACTGCCTTGCTGATCGACCGGGCCATCTTCTCAACGAGCATTATTTGCCAGCCATTGCGCGCGGTGATTTCTGCCAGCGCCGCTCCCGGCTTTACGGGTATGTGCGAGGACGGGAACCCGGCCCCAAAGGGGCGCTGTCCGTATTCAACAAGGAAGTGAAATTACATGGATAACAATAACAAACCGGTACTGTTGTTTGTCGATGACTCCAAGGTGATGCGTCTGGCAGCCGACAAGATGCTGGGCAGGGAGTTTCGCGTGGAGGTTGCGGAAAACGGGGTCGCAGCCTGGGAGATGATCTGCCATAACCCAAGCATCAGCGTGGTCTTTTCGGATCTGGCCATGCCGGAGATGGATGGCTTTACGCTACTGAAAAAAATCCGCACCAACGAGGATGACGGCATTGCCGGGTTACCGGTGATTATCGTCACCGGTGCCGAGAATGATGAGGAAGCGCGTAGCGAAGCCCTGCGGCTGGGGGGGACCGATTTTATCAGCAAGCCGTTCAATTCCACCGACTTGTTGGCCCGCGCGCGCGCCCATGCCCATTATCAGCGTGAGCGCAAGGAGCTGGTCCGCCAGGCCATGATCGATCCGTTAACCCGGCTTGGCAACCGTCGCTATCTGCAACATCGCCTGCGTCAGGAGCTGGCACTGGCCAGTCGGCAGCAAATCCCCCTGTCGGTTGTGCAACTGGAGATTTACCAATTCAATCAACTTTTCGTACAGCTCGGTAAACGCAGAACCGATATGGTGCTGATGAAAATGGCGCAGCTGATGCGGGGAGTGGTGCGCAAGGAAGATTCGCTGGCGAGAAGCAGCGTGGCCCAGTTCACCATTCTGCTGCCCAGTGCCGGGGCGAATGGTGCGCAGCGATTTGTGGAGCGAGCGTTGAAAGTCAGTGAGAAACTGGCCTTCCAGTTCCGTGGCAAACCGCAGCAGCTGCCATTGTCGGTGGTGATCCACACGCCCACCGCGCACACCGGCCTGATACCTCGTCAAGTACAGGCGGTACTGGATCAACAAATGAAGAAGGCCCGTCTGGCGGGGCCCGGAGCAGTGGTGACGGATGGTCCCGACGAGCCTCTGGCCACCGCCCGGGCGGTGCCCTCGATAACCATAGAGCAGGCACTTACCCTGTTGCGGGCAGGCAAGTCCCGTGTGGTGGTGAATGCATTGCCGGATTTGAAACGCCAGCTGGCGCCACTGCTGAAACTGATAGAGCAGACGCCGGCGGGTCAGGAGACAGCATGAAGGTAATGGTTGACCGGGAATTTCCTGTCGGCGTGGACCGGCTTTATGAAATTCTCACCAGCAAGGCCTATTTCGAACAGCGTTTCGAGTGGGGCAAGGTAAATGACTACCGTTTCCAGGCATTTCAGGATACCGCGGAAGGGTTGTTGATACAGATCGTTCAGCCGATCCAGATTCGCACGGACAAGGTGCCGTCATTTGCGCGGCGGTTGCTGCCTGGTCAGGCAGATCTGTTAACCGAGTTTCTCTGGCAGAGCACGGGGCAGCCGGGATGTTATCAGGCCCGCTATCGCTTTCAGCTTGGTAATGTTCCGTTAAAGATCAGTGGGACCATGCGGCTCAGCGCTGACAGTGAAAACCAGTCGATTCAACAAACCCAGGTGGAAATCACCTCATCGGTTCCGCTGGTGGGCAAGAAGCTGGTGGATCTGGTGGCCCCCAAAATTGATGACGCACTGGCCGGGGATTACCGGCACACCCTGCGTTATGTGGAGCAGTTCGCCTGACAGTCAGCCGTTGCGAGACGCGGGATTCGGGTCACAAAACCGGCACAGGGCCCAGGATCCTTGCAAGCCCCCTGGGGTTCCGGCGCTTGTCTCCCTAGCGCCGGTATTTGGCACCCAATGCCCGTAAACCCCGCTCCCAGCGTTCCCTGAACCAGCGTTTGCGTCGCCACTTGCTCCGGGTGTGGCCCGAGGCAATGTGCAGGGCGCTGTCACTGTCCAGTGCCCGCAGAATTTGCTGGCTGAGTTCCTGGCGGGTGACCGGGCTGCGGGCAAGCTTGCGTTGGAAGCGGGCGTCGCTGAGCGGGTCCGTGGCGCACAGGTTATTGGCCTGTTCCGGATAGAGGGGAATCACCACGGTGGTTACCTGGATACCGCTGCTGTGCAATTCGCTGTTAAGACTTTCTCCCATTGCCACGATGGCGGCGCTGGCGGCGCTTTGTGCCGCAGCCAGCGGGCCCGGCAGAATGCCGTATTCCGGCACCACATTGAGAATCCTACCGCCTTCCTGGCGGTGCATGGCGCTGATCGCACTCTGACACAGGTTCACCGTATCCATCAGTTGCTCATCCAGCACCCGCTGCCAGTGGGAGGCCTGGGTGGCCTCGAAGGGCCCCAGGGTCAGCGGGGCCGGCAGGTTGATGACGGTGTCCAGTTGCTGCCAGCGACGTAACACCCGCTCCACGCCCCGTTGCCGGTCTCGGGCGCTGCCGGGCAGGCAGTCCAGGAAAAGGGCTTCCCGGCCGTTACCGTGCAGGTCGGCACACAGCTGGTTTCCGAGCTGCCCATCAGCGTCTGCCAGGGCCACCCGAAAATGCGCTGCGGCGTCACTGGCCAGGGTCTGGCCAAGCTCGGAACAGGCATTGCTGATAAGCAGGGTAGGCTGATGTTTCAAGGGATCTCCGCGGCAAATCGATCAATAGTGAACAAGTGTTGACTTTCTCTTTTTGTGAGTTAACATGTGTTCACTAAACAAGTTCAGAGGAGCATTTCCCATGACTATTATCTCTCGTCTCTGCAAAGATGTTTTCGCTCTGGTTGTGGCTGTTCTGTTCACCGTGCTGATGGTAGCCGGTCTTGCCGATCAGGGGAAAAATCTGTTTCCAGCCATGCTGGCGTTTGCCGCCATGGTCCCGGTAGTGGGCAGTGCGGCGGTAGCCATCAAACGTGACTGGGACAACCGCGACCATCACCTGTCAGTCTGACCCTCGCTGGCGCGGGCGCCTGCCGCCTGCGCCGCTCTCTCTGCTTCGGCCACTGACAACGTCAGCACCTTCTCTTCCCCTTCGCTGCGAGCCAGCAACACCGTGACGACACTGTCCCCCCACACGTTGACGGCGGTGCGGAACATGTCCAGCAGACGATCCGTGACCAGAATCAGGCCAATGGCTTCCGCCGGCAGGCCGATGGCGGCCAGTATCACCGTAATTGCCACCAGCGAGGCGGCGGGAATGCTGGCCACGCCAATGGAGGTGAGTACCGCGGTGATCACAATCATGAATTGTGTGGCCAGTGACAGATCCATGCCATAGGCCTGGGCAATGAACATGGCCGCCACGCACTCGTACAGGGCGGTACCATCCATGTTCACGGTGGCTCCCAGGGGGAGTACAAAGCTGCTGCTTCGTTGGGACACGCCGGCACGATTCTGCACGCATTCCATGGTCAGCGGCAGGGTGGCTGCGGAGCTGGCCGAGGAAAAGGCGGTGAGCAATGCCGGGGTCATGGCCTGAAGGTGTCGAAGCGGGGAGCGGCGGGCCAGGAAAAACACCAGTGCCGGCATGAAAACAAAGGCATGGAGGGTGAGCGCCACCACCACAGAGACAAAGAACCAGGCCAGCGGCTCAATGGCATCCAGGCCGGTACGGGTCACCGTAGCGGCAATCAGGGCAAAAACCCCTATTGGTGTGAAGCGAATCACCAGCATGGTGATTTTCATCACTACCTGGTATATCCCCTCGATCAAATCTCGCAGGCTGCGGCCGGCAGCATTGCGTTCCGTGCGCAGGAAATAGCCGAAAAGAAGGGCAAATACGATCAGGCCCAGCATCTGGCCTTCTGCGGCGGCGGCGATCAGATTGGGCGGCAGCATTTGCATGAGAATCTGGGTGAAATCCCCGGCACCACGCCCTTCGATCCCCGCCAGTACGGCCTCGGTGTCGCTGGCCAGGCCAAGCATGTCCCTGGCCGGTTCACCATTGACGACCCCTGGGGTCAGCAGATTGACGACGACCAGACCGATGGTGACCGCGACCACGGTGGTGGTCATGTACAAGGCAACGGTCTTGAGCCCCATGCGCCCCAGGTTCCTGCCATCACCAACGCTGGTCATGCCATTGATGATGGCCGTGACAATCAGCGGCACCACCACCATTTTCAGCCCATTGATAAAAAGACTGCCCACCAGATCGTAACCGGCCAGTACCGGGACCCCGAACAGGGTGGTGGACTCGCTGGTCAGGCTGCCGGCCAGGGCGCCGGCCAGCATGGCAATAAAGATCTGGTGGTGTAGCTTCATGGTGCTCCCTATCGGTTGTTGTCGGGTTCAACGCGCGAACAGGATTACAAGCCTACCTGATCCTTGTTGGTGTCACAGGGGGGAAATGGCGGCAACGGTTACAGGAGCTGGCGAAGTGCCGCCGGCGCGACCTGGCGTGCCAGGGCCTTCTGATAAGCCGCCTTCAGCTGTTGATCGGCTTCCACCGGGCCGAGTCGCTCGCACAACAGGACATAGGTTCGGTTCAGTTGGTCGCGCAGAGGGGGCAGTGCCAGTGGCGCCAGTGGGCGCTCCGGCGATTGCAGCCAGTATTCCATGGTCAGACGGACCTCGGCACCTACCTGCTGACTACGAAGCTGGGCGGCCAGGTCCAGGCGAAGCTGGCTGGCAGCTGCAGCCCCGATGCCCTCCCACAACGCATGCATCATCTGTTCAAAAGCCCGGCTGCAAGGGTGCTCCTCCACGGGGCTCTCGTCGCTGCTGGCCAGGGGATCGTCGGCCAGTTCCTGTTCGGAGAGTGTCATGGCCTGTACCAGACTCATATGAATCTGGTGACGCCGTTCACCCAGATCAAACAGCTGGCACAGCTCACTGACGAACCCTTGCAATGAAAACCGTGGCCGTTCGGCATAGTTCTGCTGCCAGAGGCTGATAGCCTCAAGCAGCAGGGGCTCATTCATGTAGGGCATGAGTCCGGTGACAATGGCACGCCGTCGGCGTTGCAGTTCCTGACTCATGAACGCGACTCCACAGGGTTGCTCATATCACTGTTGTAGAGGGTGTTCTGGGGAAACTCCGGATAGCCACTCTCGGCATGTTCGCTCAGGTCCAGGCCTCGCTGTTCATGGAGCGCGGGAGCGCGCAGGCCGGCCAGCAGTGAAACCAGCATATACATGACCAGGGCAGTGAAGAACGCCCAGCCAAACGCCACCACGATGCCGAGCAGTTGCACGGTAATCCGTTCCGGGTTGAACAGGTCGCCTTCGTAGAAGAGGCCAGCGGCCAGGGTGCCCCAGGCGCCGGCGAAGGCATGCACCGGTACCGCGCCGACCACATCATCTAGGCGAAATGCCAGCAGGACCCTGGCACCGAACGCGGCCAGGGCCCCGGCCACCAGGCCGGTGAGGACCGCAAACCCCGGGGTCATGACTGCACAGCCGGCCGTCACCGCTACCAGACCGGCCAGGCTGCCATTGACGGTTTCCGTCAACAGAATCGGGCGTCGGCTGACCATGCGGTAGACCACGCTACCCACTGCGCCCGCGGCGGCAGCGAGCTGAGTGTTCAGGTTTACCTTGGCGATATCCACGCTGGCCGCCAGGGTGGAGCCACCATTAAAGCCGAACCAGCCGAACCAGAGGATAAAACCGCCCAGGGCCACGTAGGACAGGTTATGGCCAGGGATTGTGCGAGGTTGGCCGTGGCGGTCGAAACGGCCCAGCCGTGGCCCCACCACCAGTACCCCGGCCAGGGCGCACCAGCCACCAATACTGTGCACGACAGTGGAACCGGCAAAATCGATAAAGCCCAGTTTTGCCAGCCAGCCGTCACTGTTCCATGCCCAGTGGCCGTAAAGCGGATAGATCAGACCGGTGATAATTACCGCCCCGCACAGGTAGCCCACGTAGCGGGTGCGTTCGGCCATGGCCCCGGAGGCGATGGTAGCGGCGGTGGCCGCAAACATGATCTGGAACAGCAGCATGGCCCAGGTGCTGGCATCCGCCTGGCTGAGCATAAACTGGTTCTCGCCGAACCAGCCGGTGCTACTGGTGCCAAACATCAGCCCGAAACCCACCCCCCAGAACACCAGCGTCCCCACGCACAGGTCCATGTAGTTTTTCATCACCACATTCAGGGCGTTTTTGGCTCGGCTCAGGCCGCTTTCCAGCAAGGCAAAACCGGCCTGCATGAAGAACACCAGGGCAGCGGCGACGGCAATCCAGACCGTGTCGACGGCGCTGAGTGAGTCGGCTCTGGCAAGCCCGGGCAAGAACAACAGGACACACCAGGGTAGGCGGCGCAGCGGCATGAGATGAACCTCATTCGTGGATAGTGACGAAGGGTCAACTGCAACGGCTGTGCCAAGCCGGGCGGACGAGGAAATCCGCGGGGTAGTCGTTCTTTTTTCGTATCTCCCAGCCCTGTTTTGGGGCGAAGCATCACAATGGTGCGCGGTGATGCGCCGTAATGATTCCGCTGACAGTCAGGCGCTGGCGCGCGTGGACTGACAGCATTGCTGGATACGCTGAAATTGCCGCTCAATGACTTTCTGTACTGACAGGCGAGGACGAATGACCAGTTCCATATCGGCAAATTCCGGATCCTGGCGCAGGGTTTTCAGGGTTAGCGGCTGTGGATACATGCACACAAAGCGAATATCCACCTGATACCAGCGTGGAGTGTCCGGTGTACTGCGGGGGTCGTAGCCCGTTGAGTCGGGATCAAACTGGCTGGGATCCGGATAGGGGGCACTGGCGACCTGGGCTTCGCCGACAATGGCCGGTTCGGCGCAA
>NZ_LWEJ01000083.1:0-229 GCF_001635525.1 Alcanivorax sp. HI0007 | reverse complement strand
AAAATTGCCGGTGAAGTAATTCTTGATCATTAACCAGAAACGCTCGTGGGCGGGCTTGTCGAAGCCGTACATTTTCTCGATGCGCTCCACCAGCTCAGGGGGCAGGCCCTTGGCATTCTGGTAGTTGCCCCCCGTCATGGTGTCGGCGCTGCTGCCGGCAAAACTGCTGCCGGCACCGCCGGTGCCAACCCCCTGGAGTTCGGCCAGTGTCTTTTCAACCGGGCCACCC
>NZ_LWEJ01000082.1:0-221 GCF_001635525.1 Alcanivorax sp. HI0007 | reverse complement strand
TGCCCGCAGACAGTGACGGGTTCACGGACCGCAGCGATGACCACGGCGACAGCCTGTCCGTGGAAGATCTGGCCGCCTTCAACGACGCCAGCGACGATGACACGACGCTTGATTGGGAAAGCGACGATGCGTCAGATGATGGCATCATCGAGTTCAACCTGCCCGAGGCCGACGCCCCGCAAACGGACGCACCCGCCCAGCCGCTCGACACGGACGCCAGC
>NZ_LWEJ01000081.1:0-241 GCF_001635525.1 Alcanivorax sp. HI0007 | reverse complement strand
ACGGCTGGCCCCGGAACAGGGACAGAATGCGCTGATAGCTGGTGGTGGCCAGAAAACGGGCCTCCTCATCGGTTTCCGCCGCCACCGCCGGTACCGCGAGCATGGCGTAGGGCTTGTCCAGCTGCGCCGACGGCTGAAACTGCTCCCGGTAGAGACGCAACGCCTCGCGATACAATCGCGGCGCAAAATGCCCGGCAAAGGCATAGGGCAACCCCCGCTGGGCCGCCAGCTGGGCACTATA
>NZ_LWEJ01000080.1:0-258 GCF_001635525.1 Alcanivorax sp. HI0007 | reverse complement strand
TGTAACCCGGCAGCCGGGTCATCACATTCTCTTCCCACTGCTGCCACAGCCAGCTTCCCAGACGGGTGGCCACCAGGGTCCCCACCAGAAAGCACAGCACCAGCACCGCCAGCACTGACAACCAGTCGGCCACAAACTTGGGCAGATCGAAGGCGCGGATAAAGACCGAGGTAAAGGGGGCGATCATTTCCGTCACCGTCTGGTAAATCCAGCGGAAGAAAAACACGATGATGGAAATCGGCAGCAGGATGGTCAGGC
>NZ_LWEJ01000079.1:0-300 GCF_001635525.1 Alcanivorax sp. HI0007 | reverse complement strand
TCTAAGTCGGTTGCTAGATATGAAATCTCAAGATCTGAATTGACTCGGCTCTCTAGTAAGTGTGATTCCCTGATAAGCACCTTTTCTCGTGATATGGATTCTTATGGTGTCCATGACCATGAATTGGTGGAAGTAGAGCGCTGGAAAAACGCAATACTCTCTGAAAAGCCCCAGCGTGCCTTCATCACTATCCAAGGAAAATTTCTCGGCTTTGTTCATTTAATTCGATTTACCGTGCTTGAACTCATTGCCCCTGTGATTGTTGCTCTTCTGGCAGTGTTCTCAAGCATAGATGAGTCG
>NZ_LWEJ01000078.1:0-42505 GCF_001635525.1 Alcanivorax sp. HI0007 | reverse complement strand
CAACTGGCTGGCGGATTGGCCCGCCGATGACACCGTGGGCATGTGGCTGCTACTCAAAAAACGCGGTAAACAGCTGGGGGGCAACTCCGGGGCGGCTTTTCTGCGCATGGTGGGGCGCGATACCTGGTATCCCACCGGGGATGTGATTGCCGCCCTCAAGGCCCAGAACATCATCGATAAACCGCCGGCCAGCCAGCGAGACCAACGGGCCGCCCAGGCGGCGTTCAATACCTGGCAGCAGGAAAGTGGCTGGCCCCAGGCGCATATCAGCAAGGTACTGGCCTTTACCATCGGTTAACAGGATTCCGGGGGAGCGGTGCGGTTGATGGCAGGGGGTATTTAAATGATAATGCCTCTCCTTTTCATCGTGAACCCGGTTCATTTTATGGTTTTTTTCCCCGCCAAAGTGCGTATTCCCGCGCTGCTCCTGTCCGTTCTGTTTCTTTGCCTGCCCGCCTATGCCAGCAACCAGACCGCCCTGGTTCAGTTGGTGGAATACGTGGGGGCGGATTACATCAATGCGGTGGTTGAAGGCGAAATTGTCAGCCCGGAAGAGTATGCCGAGATGGAGGAGTTCACGGCCCTGTTGGCGGAAGGCGTGGCGCAGCTGCCGGATGCGGATGGCAAGCAAGACCTGCAGAGACAGGCGGAAACATTGCAACAGGCGGTGACCGACAAGGCGGGAGAGCCCCGTATCAAGACGCTGGCCCAGTCCATTCGTGCCACCCTGGTTTCAGTTTACGGCATCCCGGTGTCGCCAAAAGCCGCGCCGGATCTGGATCGTGCTGCCACGTTGTATCAAACCCAGTGCGCCGCCTGCCATGGCCCGGAAGGTCGGGGAGATGGTCCCGCGGGTGCGGCAATGGAGCCGGCGCCCACCGATTTTACCGACCTGGCTCGCTACAACGGTCGCTCACTGCTGGGGCTGCACACAACCATCACCCAGGGGGTAGATGGCACGGGTATGGCCGCCTACGGCGACACCCTCAGTGACGAGGATCGCTGGGCCCTGGCGTTCTACGTGGGGGCAAAGGCGGTCAGCGAGGAGATGGCGGAAACCGGCAAAACCGCGTTCAACCGGATTCCCGGCATGAAGACCTCCCTCTCTCTGGATACGCTGGTAGCGCAGGCTCCGGAAGATGTGCTGAAAGAGCAGGGTGAGCAGGCCTATGCGGCGCTGGGCTATCTGCGTCGGCAGCCATCCGCGTTGTTCAATCAAAACCGCTTTATTGCCCTGAGTGATGCCCGTTTGAAAGAGGCCGGGCAGGCGTATGCGAACGGTGATCGTCAGCGGGCAAGGAGTGCGGCGTTGTCCGCCTATCTGGATGGGTTCGAGATGATCGAACAGCAGTTGGCCGCGGTGGATGGCGACCTGATGCGCCGGGCCGAGTCGGATTTCATGGCGGTGCGGGAAGCCATTGACCGCAACCAGGGGGCAGAGCGCGTCAGCGAGCGGGTGGCGACAGCCCGTACCTCCCTGGCGGAGGCCGCGGAAGCGTTGTCCGGTGACGGCCTCAGTCCGGCAGCCACATTCTCCGCCAGCTTTTTTATTCTGTTCCGTGAAGGTCTGGAAGCCCTGTTGGTGGTGGCGGCTCTGCTCACGTTCACCCGCAAGGCCAATGCCACAAACGCCACCCGGCATATCCATCTTGGCTGGATGGCGGCGTTGCTCGCTGGCGGCCTCACCTGGTATGCGGCCAACTCCCTGATCACTTTCAGCGGTGCCTCCCGGGAAATGACCGAAGGGGTGGCCGGGGTGGTCGCGGCGTTGATCCTGTTTTACGTGGGTTTCTGGATGCACAGCAACAGCAATAGCCAGAAATGGCTGGGCTACATCCGCAACAAGGTGGACGATGCCCTGGGCAGCGGAACCGTCTGGGTGTTGACGTTCGTTGCCTTTATTTCGGTGTATCGGGAAATCTTCGAGACCATCCTGTTTTACCAGGCCCTGTGGAGTCAGGTGACCTCGGCCACTCAGGCCTTTCTCTTTTACGGTATTGCGGCGGCGGTGGCATCTCTGGCAGTGGTCTGCGTCCTGTTCTTCCGTGTTGGCATGAGGTTGCCACTGAGCCTGTTCTTCCGGGTGACCAGTCTGGTGTTGCTGGTGCTCTCGGTGGTGCTGCTGGGTCGAGGTATTGCTGCCCTCCAGGAAGCCGGTGTATTGAGTGCCTACTACCTGGGTGTCCCTACCATCGAGTGGCTGGGATTCTTCCCCACCTTGCAGAGTGTCGCGGCTCAGGTGCTTGCGGTACTGCTCGGTGCGGTGTTGTGGTTGCGAGGCAACCACCGGCAGGAAGGACGATAGGCAAGCTGGCAGGGGTGCCACATCCGCCGTAATCAGGAATAATTGCCCCAGTCCATTCAGGAGCGCCAGGTTTGGCGTTCCCGAAATTTTTTCTGTCGCATGTGCCCCGGGCCATGTGCTCTGTCAATCGGCTTTCCCATGTCACAACCTGCGATCAGTTTTCTTGGTGTTGGCCTGATGGGGGCGCCCATGGTGGCGCGCCTGTTGGAGGCCGGCTTTTCCCTGACACTCTGGAACCGGACACCCGCAAAAGCGCAGGTGTTCTCCGGTCGTGCGCGCCTCGCGTCGAGCCCGGCGGAAGCCGTCGCCGGCGCGGATGTGGTCATTACCATGCTCGAAAGTGGCCAGGTGGTGGATCAGGTGCTTTACCAGAGTGGCGCAATTCGTCAGCTTCGGCAGGGCGCGCTGGTGATTGACATGAGCTCAATCGAACCGGGGCTGGCCCGGGGCCATGGGGCCCAGGTGGAAGCACTGGGTGGTGGATACCTGGATGCTCCGGTGTCCGGCGGCACCCGGGGGGCACAGGCGGGTACGCTGTCGATCATGGTGGGGGGAAGTGACGAGACCTTTGTGCGGGCGGCGGCGGTCTTTCAGCCTTTGGGGACAGTGACCCATATCGGCCCCGTGGGCAGCGGCCAACTGGCCAAACTGGCCAATCAGGCCATCGTTGGCATCACGATCGGGGCGGTTTCCGAAGCCCTGTTGCTGGCGGCGAAAGGTGGAGCAAGACCGGAAAAAGTCCGTGAGGCCCTGCTGGGTGGTTTTGCCGGCAGCAAGATTCTGGAACAGCATGGCGAGCGCATGCTGCAGCGTGATTTTGCCCCCGGGGCACCGGCCCGGATTCAGCTCAAGGACCTGCGCATGATCCTTGATGAGGCGCGCAGTGAGGGGCTTACCTTGCCGCTCAGCCAGCGTGTGTTCGAGCAGTACCGGGCCCTGTTGGCCAGCGGCAATGGCGAAGTGGACCATAGCGGCCTGTTGCTGGAACTGGAGCGGCTCAATGGCGTCCGACTTGGCAGCGCTGACGAGGAAAGCTGATGCCAAGATTTGCTGCCAACCTGTCCCTGTTATTCACTGAGCTGCCGTTTCTGGATCGCTTTGCTGCCGCCGCAGAAGCGGGGTTTCAGGGGGTGGAGTACCTGTTTCCCTATGACTGGCCGGCTGACACTCTGGCAGCAAGGTTGAAGGCGCACTCTCTTACCCAGGTACTGTTCAACCTGCCGCCGGGAGACTGGCAGGCCGGTGAGCGAGGCATTGCCTGCCTGCCAGACCGGGTGGAGGAATTTCGAGAAGGCGTCATTCAGGCTCTGGAATACGCGCAGGCACTGGGTTGCGAGCGGATTAATTGCCTGGCCGGAATTCGACCTGCCTCCCTGCCTGATGAGGTGGCGTTTCAGACCCTGGTCGATAACCTGCGTTTTGCCGCTGATCTTCTGGCAGCCCAGGGGCGCATCCTGACCGTGGAAGCGATCAATTCGAAAGTGGATATGCCCGGATTCTTTCTGGATACTTCCCTGAAAGCCATGGCGGCCATCAACGAAGCAGGGCGGGACAATATCCGTTTGCAGTTCGATCTGTACCACATGCAAATCATGGAGGGTGACCTGTGCCGTTCCCTTTCACGACTTTGTCCCCATATAGGACATATTCAGTTCGCCGACAATCCGGGACGTCATGAACCGGGAACCGGCGAAATTCATTTTGATACGGTGTTTGCCCATCTTGATGGCCTCGATTATCAGGGCTGGGTCAGTGCGGAATATCGCCCGCAACGGGACACCAAGACCAGCCTGGGCTGGTTCAGACCACGGATTGACTGATTCATGATGCAACTTAACTGGGGCGGCAAGATTATTCTCGGTCTGCTCGGGATGCTGGTGGGTGGTCCCATCGGCCTGGGCATCGGCCTGTTTGTTGGCCACATGCTCGACAAGGGCGCGGCCCAGGTGCAAAACGTTCGCCCGCAGCAGGCACAAGTCCAGAAAGCCCTGTTTGATACGGTGTTTTCCATCATGGGACATCTGGCCAAGGCGGATGGCCGGGTCAGCGAGGATGAAATCGCCCAGGCCCGGGCGGTGATGGACCGCATGCAGCTCAATGAGGAACAGCGCCGCGAAGCCATCGCCCTGTTCAATCGTGGCAAGGAGGCGGATTTCCCGCTGGATGCCACCGTGGCTGACTTCGCCAACACCGTAAAACACCGCAAGCAGCTTATCCTGGTGCTGCTGGAGATACTGTTGCAGGTGGCGCTGGCAGACGGACAGATTGATCAGGCGGAAGAGGCGATACTGGTGCGGGTGGCTGAGGGGCTGGGAGTGCCGCGTGCCCAGTTCCAGCAGATTCTCAATATGCTGCTGGCCCAGGCCCAGTTTTCCGGCGCTGGCCGCGCCCATCGGGGCGGGCAGGGCGCTGCGGGACCCTCACGGCCCTCGCTGGGGCAGGCTTACCAGGTACTGGGAGTGACCGAGTCGGCGTCCAATCAGGAGATCAAGAAGGCCTATCGCAAGCTGATGAGTGAGCATCATCCGGACAAGCTGGCAGCCAAAGGGGTGCCGGAAGAGATGATCCGCATGGCCACGGAAAAGACAGCGGAAATCAGCAAGGCCTACGACATGATCAAGGATAGCCGCGGTTTTAAATAGGCGGCCCACAACACGCAAGACGCCCACGGTTGGAGCTTTGCTTGCAAAGCGAATGTTCCAGCAACGACGTTGCTTTCATCCTTCGCTTTGCAAGCAAAGCTCCAACGGTTATCCGCCGAGTGCAGCGTGAAGCCTGTTGCGTCTCTCAATAACTCACGCTGGGTAACCGATCCACTTTCGGGATCGACCAGCCGCTGTTTACCAGATCACTTTCTCCTGTCCACCATCGGTTGAGCAGCCGGGTGGCGAGGTCAGCACGGGCCCGACCGCCAAGGCGCTGGCTGGCCTCGTGATAGGCGGGTTGGTAGCGCAGTCGCGGAGGCAAACGGCGGGTAATATCCATCAATTTTTTCAGGTGTTTCTGGTAGGCACGATGGCTGTCCAACCCGGTTTGCGGCAGGCGGAATGTCTGCCTCAGAAACTCGGGAATCTGGAACGATGCCAGCGGCAGATACTGGCCGTAGGGCAGACGGCCCGGGTAGCCCTGTTCACGGATCAGATCATGGCCAAGTTGACGGCGCCGGTCACTGACCGGCCCGGAATGGTTGAGACGCCGCTGCCACCAGCGGCGATATGCGTGCCAGTCCGCAGGGCGCCGGTTTTCAGGAATCCCCATGACCTGGGCCAGTAGCATGGTTTCCTCGAACAGCCGTTCCTGATGAGCGGAATTCAGCGGCTCAATCACTTCCTGATAGACCAGCAGACAGGAATCCATCCACGCCGACAGGGCATACAGCAGGGTTTCGCTGTCTTCCACATCAAACAAGGTTTTGCGCCGCATGCGGGGGCTGTCCAGTGCCAGTAAGGCCTGGTCCAGATTGCCAAACACCAACCTCAGCATGAAGACCTGGGTATGCTGAATCCGCTGTACCAGATCGTGGGGGTTGGCCAGTAACTGGGACAGCCGGCTGTCCGCCAGGGCCAGCAAGGCCACCCGACCCTGGGCCAGTGAAGTGAGGTTTTCGCGCATCAGTTGCCAGCAGATAGCGCCGGGGCCAAACAGACCCGCATCGGGATGCTGGCACTGTTCGCTGGCCTGGATCAGGCCTTCCTGGAAATGGTCGCGGGTCAGTAATTGCGGTAACGCCATGTGCACGCCTCCTTTGTGCAGTGTGGGTTCCCACTACCACCGAACTGCCGGTGACAACGTAGTGTCTTGGAGATCCTCTGCGTCACGCCTTTGGGCCTGAAGTCCTGGCAGGATCTGGAGGCGCTGCTGCTGTGTTTTGTCGTCACGGGCAGAGCCGTTTTCCTTCGCTGGCGACCAAACCGGGCAGATGAGGGCGGACTCAGAGGCTCCTTTTCATCTTACGAGCCTGTCTGATTGAATCTAATCGGGAAATGTGGTGATTTAATGATGTATGGGAACAGTGGCGCAGTTTTTTGTGTCAGAGGGTTAGAGGTGTTCCTACCGGGTTACTCAACGTTACGGCAAAGGAGTCAGTTCCATGCTGGGAGAGAATCACAGTATCCATCACGAATTTCCGGATCAGCGCCAGAAGATTGATGAACTGGTGAGCAATGATCCCGCTTTTCGTGCGTTGGTGGCAGATCATGACAAACTGGATAAACAGATTCGGGGTCTGGAAATGCGTGAAAGCCCCATTGCCGACTTGGACATGGAACGCTTGAAGCGGGAAAGAATTCGATTGAAGGATGAGGTGTACCATCGTCTCAATAATGGCGCGGGTTAATCTGAATATGTTACGGATTGGATAAAGCCACTCGTTGCGAGTCACGAGGTACGAGTTCCGAAAAATACGGCGTTCGCTCCTCGTAACTCGCTTCTCGCAACCTAGAAATCCACCCTTCCTGTCACAATGAACTGGACATCGTCCACCTGATCCTGGTCCACCAGCGGTGCCGCCACATCCAGGTGTAGCACCCGATCCACACGAAACTTGCTGGGACTAAGCCGCAGGCCCAGCCCTGCATTGGCCAGCGTGCTACCGCGGGGTTGGCCCTGTTCCCAGGCCTGCCCGGCATCCACATAAACGGCACCGCCCACATAGGCCAGATTGAAAATCTGCCAGTTGGTAAAACGGCGTCGCTCCACGGAGAACACCCAGCGGCGATCGCCGCGTTGGTAGTCAGTGGGATAGCCGCGCAGATTGTCGTTACCGCCAATGGTCAGTTGTTCGTCCTGCCGCAAATTACTGCCGGCATCCAGATTGAGCCGGGCAAACCAGCGATTGTTCTGGTTCAGGAAATAATAGTAATTCAGGCTCCCGCCGTAGAGCGTGCTGACAAAGTCGTCATCCTCATAGCGACCACCGGCAGACAGACCGCTGCGGAAGAGATGGTGCTGTCGTACAAAGCGGGTATTGCTGGTGCTCAGATTGAAAACCACCGATTCCGCATTACTGCCCAGGGATTCGCTGGCATGACCCACGCGCACGAAGTGATACCAGCCCAGTCGGATATCTTCCTGGCGCTGGGCGCGATTCAGGTTCGAGGCCACCAGATGCCTGTTTTCCTGATATTCCCAGGATAACCAGGGGTAAACACGGCGCTCATCCTCGGGCAGGGAGGTGGTTTCACCGGGGACATCACTGAAGCGCTCTTCCTCGTCGGTGATACCCAGTCGCCAACGGCTGACCGCGCTGTCCTGAACCCCGGGGGACCAACCCACAAAGACGTCGTAACGGTTGTCCTCCAGCCGATAGCGGTTCACGGTCTGGTCATTCTCCTCGATACGCTCGAGCAGATTTTCCCGTTGCACATCGAGGCCTGCAGACCAGCGGCTATTGAGTTGATAAAAGGGGCGAAGCAGACCGCCGGAAAGGGACTCCCCATCGCTGGCGTTGGTATAGCTGAGATTCAGCTGCACCCGGGCAGGCAGTAATGGATTGCGGTAACTGAAGAAGTGGCCGCTGCGGTCGGCATCATCGAAGTAGCCGGTGGCCACCCGCTGGCCCGTGCCAAGCAGGTTGCTCTCGGTAAAGCCGGCACTGGTGCTGTCATCGCCCCCGGAACGGGATGCCGAAGCAGAAGGGGAAAAGGTCCAGACATCCCGAACCACGACCAGCAGGTCAATACGATCTGCACAAACCCGGTGAGGCACGATCATCGCATCCACCAGGTAATCATTACGGCGCAAGAGCCGCTCGTTCTCACGGATGTGATCCCGGTCCAGGGGGTCGCCGGGACTCACGATCATCTGTTTTTCGAGGGTCGTCTCCCGCGTTTCGATATGCAGAAAATTGGCTGCACGGTACAGCCAATTATTCTCTGCAGGATCGTCCTCATTGAAGATGGGCAGCACCCTGTAGTGAATCTCGCCAATGGCGCGCCCCTGATAAAGGCCGAAATCCACGCTCTGACGGGTTTCAACAAACTCGAACAGGGACGGGTCACCCAGATCATAGATCAGTTCACAGCGATCATCAGGAAGGGGGGACGCCCAGATCTGGAACGACCAGAGCAAAAGGGCAGCTGCCAGCCAGAAAGGACGAAAGCCGGCCCGGGAGAGTTGTTTCCGCTGCGTGCCGGGACACAGTGCCTGCATGAACGAACGCCTGACCGGGAGAGTCTTCACTCTACAAACCCCATGGCGCTAATGACAAGTCGTGGTGTGCCGTCCGTGGCAATTTTCATGCTATTTCAATTTCAGACGAGTGTGCGGGTTATCCAGTTGCTGGTTGGCATAGTCGCCGGGCGCCAGCCCATGACTGTCCTTGCTGAAGTACAGGCGGGTGACGAAATAAAACTCTTTGCCAAACGGAATATCGGTCAGTGAAAAC
The DNA here is from genome assembly GCF_001635525.1 of Alcanivorax sp. HI0007. NCBI lineage: Bacteria > Pseudomonadati > Pseudomonadota > Gammaproteobacteria > Oceanospirillales > Alcanivoracaceae > Alcanivorax > Alcanivorax sp. HI0007. Next base: position 33,815 of record NZ_LWEJ01000078.1, on the reverse strand, counting down.
CCCACATTGGGAAGCTGGCCGGCAAATCGTTCCGGCTCGTTGGCCAGTGACGCATCGTCCTGATAGAGCAGGCGGGCAGGGGTATCAAAGCCTTTCAGGAATGCCAGCTGGGCGAGCAGATCGAAGCCCCGGCCTGTGCTGAACCAGATCCAGTTATCGCCTTTCAGCGGCTGATCGAGCATGGCGTTTTCCGCATCCGAGAGTCGCCCATCAGTGATGGCCACATGATTGCCGGTCCAACTGGTCATGAGCTGACTGTCATAGAGCCCGTTGCCGTCCAGGGAGATATCCAGTGCGGGTCGTTTCACGACGGTTTCTGCAATGCCCGGCAGGGTAAAGCGGCTGTGTATCTCCACCTGCTTGGGCATTACCAGAAAATAGTTGTTGATACGCAACACAGGAACCCTGGCCACCGTCACCGAGGTTGAGGCGTAGACCAGTGAGGCCAGGGGGCCGTTGATCACCTGTTTGACCTTGGGATCCAGATTATTGTTGTTCAGGGTAACCCGGTTGTTTTCGCCGAACAGGCCCGCGCTGAGCCGTAATTTGAGAGTATCGAGAATACTCTGCCGCTCACCGTTTTCACCCTCAAAGCCGCGGAAGTAGAAATCGCTCCATTTGAACAAATTTCCGTCTGCCATACTCAGGGCGTAGTCCGTGCTTTTGATGGTCATGGATTGCGGGTCGAACTGCACGTAGCGGTCGGTATTCTGCAGATAGGCGTTTTTCACCAGATAGAAAAAGCGGGTTTCGTCGGCCTGTTCCACGGCCAGCTCAGCGGCGACTTGCTCGGTGACCGGACCGTCCAGGGGTTGGCCGCCATCCTCGAAACGTAGCAGCAGCCGGTCCTCGGCATCGATACGGGCTGGATCCCCCACCGGGTCGGTGCTGTCGTCCTGTTCAAAATAGGGGTAACCCTGCTTCGACCACTGCACCCACTGGTGGGGGACGGGTGCCAGTCGGCCATCCTGCATGGCGAAGAACGAATACAGACCGCTCTGTTTGCCATGCAGTGCTTTGAAGCTCTCGCCGGTGAGCGTAATGATCTGGGCATGCAGGGAGCCGGACATTGCCGACAGCAGCAGGGCAACTGTTACCGTAAATATCGGCAAGGATTTATTATTCTTCATTTTTACATCACTGGGCCGGTACAACCTTACATGATGCGCCTTTAAACCGGGCCGTCAATGGCCCGGTAAACGGGTGGTCAATTTGCCAGCTCAGGAAGGTTGGAGAAGTGCTCCAGGGCTTGCGGATTGGCCAGGGCATTGCGGTTGGTCACCGGGCGCCCGTGGATCACTTCGCGAACCGCCAGTTCCACAATCTTGCCGCTCACTGTGCGTGGGATTTCCGGCACTTCGGCAATGACTGCCGGCACATGGCGTGGGGTAGCGCCTTCGCGGATGGCTTTGCGGATTCGTGCTTGTAACGCCTCGTTGAGACTGACGCCATCGGCCAGTACCACAAACAGCACAACACGCACATCCCCTTGCCATTCCTGACCGACCACAATGGCCTCGCGGATTTCATCAAGCGTTTCCACCTGGCGGTAGATTTCTGCGGTGCCGATGCGTACGCCGCCCGGGTTGAGTACCGCATCGGAACGGCCGTGAATGATCAGCCCGGTATGCTGTTCATGGGGAACCAGCTGGGCGTAGTCGCCATGGGCCCAGACGCCGTCGAAACGGGCAAAGTAGGCCTGGTGGAAGCGGCTGCCATCCGGGTCGTTCCAGAATGCTACCGGGCAGGAAGGGAAGGGCTGTCGGCACACCAGTTCGCCCTTGCTGTCTGCCAGCGGCTCACCGTTGTCGTCAAACACGGCCACATCCATGCCTAGCCCCGCGCACTGCAATTCACCGCGATAGACCGGCAGCAGCGGATTGCCCAGTGCAAAGCAGGAAATGATGTCGGTTCCCCCGGAAATGGAGCTGACCAGCAGATTCGGCTTTACCTGTTGGTACAGGTAGTCATAGCTCTCATGCAGCAAGGGAGAGCCGGTGGAGAAAAGCGTTCGCAGGGTAGCAAGGTCATGGCTTTCACAGGGTCTGAGGCCGGACTTCTCTACGGCCTGGATAAACTTGGCGCTGGTGCCGAAATGGGTGATGCCTTCGCCATCCACAAGATCGAACAAGCGGGCGGTGTTCGGGTAGGCCGGGTTGCCGTCGTAAAGCACCAGGGTGGCCCCGGTATGCAGGCCACAGATCAGCCAGTTCCACATCATCCAGCCGCAGGTGGTGAAATAGAACAGGGTGTCCTCGGGGCCCACATCCCCGTGCAACTGCAGTTCCTTGGTCTGTTGCAGCAGGGTGCCACCGGCACCGTGCACGATGCACTTGGGTTGGCCGGTGGTTCCGGAGGAGTAAAGAATGAATAGCGGGTGATTGAACGGCAGTGCAGCAAAATCCGGGGCCGGCCCGGCGCTGTCCAGCCAGGTTTGCCAGATCAATGCCCGTCTTACCGGGGTACTGGTGCCTTTGCCGGGCACTACCACCAGCAGCTCCGGTTTCAAGGCATCGTGCAGGGCATCAATGCGATCCCCAAGATCGATCCACTTGCCGTTGTAGTGGTAACCGTCACAGGCCACCAGCACGGCAGGTTCGATCTGCCCGAAGCGATCGAGTACGCCGGAGACGCCGAAGTCCGGTGAACAGGATGACCATACTGCGCCGATCCAGGCCGCGCCCAGGGCGGCGATCACCGTCTCAATCCGGTTGGGCATGTAGCCGGCGACCCGGTCGCCGGGTTTCACACCGGCGGCGAGCAACTGGGCGGCTACCTTGCCGGCGGCCACACGCAGGTCGGCGTAACTGACTTCATGGCGGGTGCCGTCCTCCAGCACGCTGATCAGGGCAGGGTGGGTGTCGTTGCGGTGCAGCAGATTTTCCGCGTAGTTCAGGCGAGCCTGGGGAAACCAGTGGGTGTCCTGGAAACGATCACGACGGGTGAGCACGGTATCGCCGGGCTCGCCCACCACACCACAGAAGTTCCACACCTGTTGCCAGAATGCCTCCGGCTGCTCCACGGACCAGGCATGCAGGGCATTGTAGTCGGCCAGCGGCTGGCCGCTGTGGTGGCGGGCCTGTTCCCAGAACCTGGCCAGTCGGCTGTGCTGTTGCGCGTCACCCGGTTGCCAAAGCGGTGCGGACATTCTGTTCTCCCAAGTGTCTGGTGTCCGGCAGCAAGTGTCCGGTGGTTTCCATCAGGTTGCTCATAGCGTGGGCCCACAGGCCGCGGCTATCAGTCGCCGGTGGTCTCTTCAAATTCCACCAGCAAGGTGCCCTCGCTGACGCTGTCTCCGGTTGCCACATGAAAGTCATGCACGGTCCCCGGCACCGTAGCGCGCAGGGTGTGCTCCATTTTCATGGCTTCCAGTGTAATGACTGCATCGCCAGCAGCAACGGCATCGCCCGCGGACACATGCAGGGCAACGATGGTGCCACTCATGGGCGCGATGAAGCCGGCTGCATCGTCATGTTGGGCACTGTCGCGGCTGGGATTGAGAGTGATTTCATGGGCCTGTCCGGCCACGAACAACAGCAGGGTGCTGTCATCTTTGCGGGCATGGCGTGCGCGCAAACCGTTGGTGCCCCAATGCAGGTTGATGGTCTGGGCATCCCGTGTCGCAACAAGGGGCGCCTGTTTGTCGCCCACGGAGGCAACGCCGTCCTGTTCGCGGACGGTGATCAGGTCGCCATCCACCTGAAGCAGGGTTTGCCGAAAACGCCGGCCCATGGGGCGCCAGCCTTGCAGACTTTGCCAGGGGGAGTCGTTGATGCTGTCGGCAGTGATTACCTGGCTGGCGGCCAGGGCCAGTAGCGCGGGTTCGGTCACCGTGGCCTCGAGCAGGTGTGGGCGGTGTTCCAGAAGACGGGTATCCAGGTCGCCATCGGCAAAGGCATCGTCGTTGAGCACCCGGTGCAGGAAGGGGGCATTGTGGTGGATGCCTTTCAGCTCCAGGGCGTCCAAAGCTGTGATCAGTTTCAGGCGGGCCTCATGGCGGGACCCACCATGGCAGATCAACTTGGCGATCATGGGATCGTAGTGATCGTCCACCCGGTCGCCATGCTCATATCCGGCATCCACCCGGGCCACCTCATGGGGCCAGCGCAGATGGCTGAGCAGGCCGGAGGAGGGCAGGAAGCCCTGTTCCGGGTTTTCCGCATACAGGCGCACTTCCATGGCGTGGCCGTGACGTTCGATCTGGTGCTGCGCTTTGGGCAGTGGATCGCCGGCGGCGACGGCCAGCTGCCAGGCGACCAGGTCTTCGCCGGTGATCATTTCCGTCACCGGATGTTCTACCTGCAGGCGAGTGTTCATTTCCATAAAGTAGAACTGGCCATCGGGACCGTAGAGGAACTCGACGGTACCCGCACCGCGGTAATCAATGGCCTTGGCGGCCTGGACCGCGGCGTCACCAAAGGCGTTCCGGGTGGCCTCGTCCAGCCCCGGCGCCGGGGCCTCCTCGATGATTTTCTGGTGGCGACGCTGTACCGAACAGTCCCGCTCGAACAGATGCACCGCGTTACCGTGATTGTCGGCGAATACCTGTACCTCCACGTGGCGGGCTGTTGGCAGATAGCGCTCCAGTAGCACCCGGTCATCGCCAAAGGCGCCACTGGCTTCGCGTCGTGCCGCTGCCAGCGCTTCACTGAATTCGCTGGCGCTGTTGACCACACGCATGCCCTTGCCGCCACCACCGGCTACAGCCTTGATCAGTAGCGGAAAACCTACCTGTTCGCTGGCGCGAACCAGGTCATCATCACTGGCGCCTTCCTCATCGAAACCGGGCAATACTGGCACGCCGCTGTTCGCCATTAATTGTCGGGCAGCGGCCTTGTCGCCCATGACCTCGATGGCTCGGGCATTGGGGCCGACAAAAATGATACCCGCGTTTTCACAGGCGGCAGCAAAGGCGGTGTTCTCGGAAAGGAATCCGTACCCCGGGTGAATGGCATCGGCGCCGGTTTCTCTGGCGGCGGCGATGACCTTGTCGATCACCAGATAGCTCTCCCTCGCCGGCGCCGGACCCAGGCAGACTGCCTGATCCGCCTCACGGACATGGGGAAGGGAGGCATCCACATCGGAGTAGACCGCCACGGTAGCGATGCCTTGCTGGCGGCAGGTGCGGATAATGCGCCGGGCGATTTCGCCTCGGTTGGCGATCAGGAGTTTTTTTATCTTTGCCATGGTGTTGCCTTTGTCCTGCCGTAGGAGCGTCGCTGGCGGCGCGATTTCGTCGTGGCTTATCGCGCCGCCAGCGACGCTCCTACGGGTAGTGGATCAGATCCAGTTGGGTGTTCGTTTTTCCAGAAAGGCACTCAGCCCTTCCTGGCCTTCTTCTCCGGTTCGCAGCCGGGCGATCAGGTCGGCGGTGTCGTCGAGCATGGTCTGATCAATGGGGCCGTGGCTGACGCGAGCGATCAGGTTGCGGGCTTCGATCTGTGCTTGGGGGGCGGCGGCGAGCAGGGCGTTGATCAGGGAATCCACGCTGTCGTTCAGCTCGCTTTCCGGAACGACCTCATGGGCAATGCCCAGCGCTACTGCCCGCTCGGCAGGGATCACTTCCGCCGTCATGAAATAACGACTGGCCTGCCGGGCGCCCATGGCCCGCACCACATAGGGGCTGATCACTGCGGGTACGATGCCCAGCTTGACCTCGCTGAGGCAGAAGCGGGCAGTATCGGTGGCCACCGCCATGTCAGCAGCGCAGATCAGGCCCAGTGCGCCCCCGAAGGCCGCCCCCTGAACCCGGGCAATGACGGGTTTGGGGCACTGGTCGATGGCCTGCATCAGCCGCGCCAGTTTCAGTGCATCGTCCCGGTTTTGTTGCGCATCCAGTTTTCCCATGGCGCGCATCCAGTTGAGGTCGGCGCCCGCGGAAAAATGTTTGCCGGCGGCCTGCAACACCACCACGCGGACACCGTCATCGCTGCCGGCTTGTTCAAAAGCTTCCGTCAGCGAGGCAATGATGCGGTCATCGAAGGCGTTGCGTTTTTCCGGGTTGTTCAGAGTGATTCTGGCCACCGAACCTTCTGTTTGTATTGTTACGCTCATATCCTGCTCCAGGTTTTTGAGCGTCGGACGTCAGACGTCGGACGTCCGACCCAATCACATCCGAAACACGCCATACCGTGTCTCTTCAATCGGCGCATTCAAGCTGGCAGAAATGGCCAGGCCGAGCACATCGCGGGTGTCGGCGGGATCGATCACGCCGTCGTCCCACAGCCGTGCGCTGGCGTACCAGGGTTGCGCCATTTCTTCGTAGCGTTCGGTCATATCTGCCTGGAAGGCGGCAGCTTCCTCGTCACTCCATTGCTGACCTTTCTTCTTCAACGAGGCCTGCTTTACCTGAGTCAGCACGCTGGCGGCCTGTTCCCCGCCCATTACGCCAATACGGGCATTGGGCCACATGAACATGAAGCGCGGATCGTAGGAGCGTCCACACATGCCATAGTTACCGGCGCCGAAGCTGCCACCGGTGATCACGGTGAATTTGGGCACGCTGGCACAGGCCACGGCGTTGACCATCTTGGCGCCGTGTTTGGCGATGCCTTCGGACTCGTATTTCTTGCCCACCATGAAGCCGGTGATGTTCTGCAGGAACAGCAGCGGAATCTTTCGCTGATTGCAAAGTTCGATGAAGTGCGCGCCTTTCTGGGCAGACTCGGAATAAAGCACTCCATCGTTGGCAAGAATGCCCACCGGATAGCCGTGGATATGGGCAAAGCCGCACACCAGGGTAGTGCCATAGCGGGCCTTGAATTCATCCAGTTCAGAGCCGTCCACGATGCGCGCAATCAGTTCCCGTGCCGGCATGGGCTGGCGGGTGGTGGTGGGAATGACGCCGTAAAGCTCGTTGGGATCGTAAGCTGGCGGCCGCACCGGCTGACGGTTGACCTGATCGGGCTTGTGCCAGTTCAGGTGCGCGATGGTGCGACGTGCCAGTTCCAGGGCGTGGGGTTCGTCGTCAGCCAGATGGTCGGCCACCCCGGATTGTTCGCAGTGCAGGTTGGCGCCGCCCAGCTCTTCGGCGGTAACCACCTCACCGGTGGCCGCCTTCACCAGGGGCGGGCCGGCCAGGAAGATGGTGGCCTGTTCCTTGACCATGATCACTTCGTCGGCCATGGCCGGCACGTAGGCGCCGCCGGCGGTGCAGGAGCCCAGTACCACACTGATCTGGGGAATGCCGCGGGCGGACATGTTGGCCATGTTGAAGAAGATGCGGCCGAAGTGATCCCGGTCCGGAAATACTTCATCCTGACGGGGCAGGTTGGCACCGCCGGAATCCACCAGATAGACACAGGGCAGCCGGTTTTCGGCGGCAATGGCCTGGGCCCGCAGGTGTTTTTTCACGGTCAGCGGGTAGTAGCTGCCGCCTTTTACCGAGGGATCGTTAGCGACGATCATGCATTCCACGCCGTGGATCTGACCGATGCCGCCCACACAGCCCGCCGCCGGCACGTCTTCCCCATAGACCCCTTCGGCGGCCAGGGCGGAAATCTCCAGGAACGGAGAGCCCGGGTCCAGCAGCAGGTTGATACGTTCACGGACCGGCAGCTTGCCGCGCTCGCGCAGGCGCTGTTCGGCGGCTTCGCCACCGCCGTGGGCGATGTGATCCAGTTTTTCCTGCAGCTGCTGGCGCAGTGTCAGGTTGTGTTCCCGATTGGCCTGAAACTCCGGGCTGGCGGGATTGATCTGACTGTTGATCTTGGGCATGGCATTTGAGGTCTGACGTCGGCTCTCTGACGTCAGACGTCCTCTCCAGCGGATGTTGTCTTGTCGTCAGACGTCCGACCTCAGACGTCCGACCCCCTTATGCTGTTTCGTTGAACAACTCACGGCCAATCAGCATGCGACGGATTTCACTGGTGCCTGCGCCGATTTCGTAGAGCTTGGCGTCGCGCAGCAGGCGACCGGTGTTGTAGTCGTTGATGTAGCCGTTACCGCCCAGGGTCTGGATCGCTTCCAGTGCCATCTTGGTGGCATTTTCGGCGCAGTAGAGGATCACCCCGGCGGCATCCTTGCGGTTGGTCTCGCCGCGGTCACAGGCCTGGGCCACATGGTAGAGGTAGCTGCGGCTGGTATTGAGCATCACGTACATGTCGGCGATCTTGCCCTGCATCAGCTGGAACTCGCCGATGGCCTGACCAAATTGTTTGCGCTCGTGGATGTATGGCACCACTTCGTCCATACAGGCCTGCATCACGCCTACCGGGCCCCCGGAAAGAATGGTGCGCTCGTAATCCAGTCCACTCATCAGTACTTTCACACCCTCGTTTTCCTTGCCGAGGATGTTTTCGGCGGGGACTTCGCAGTCTTCGAACACCAGCTCGCAGGTGTTGGAGCCACGCATGCCCAGTTTGTCCAGCTTTTGAGCGCGGGAGAAACCGGGGAAATCACGCTCGACGATGAACGCCGTAATGCCTCGGGGGCCTGCATTGCTGTCAGTCTTGGCGTAGATCACATAGGTATGGGCGTCAGGGCCGTTGGTAATCCACATCTTGTTGCCATTGAGGATGTAGCGGTCGCCTTTCTTTTCGGCGCGCAGCTTCATGCTGACCACATCGGACCCGGCACCGGGCTCGCTCATGGCCAGGGCACCGATATGGTCACCGCTGATCAGTTTGGGCAGGTACCGGGCTTTCTGCTCGTCGGTACCGTTGATAACAATCTGGTTGACGCACAGGTTGGAGTGGGCGCCGTAGGAGAGACCGACAGACGCAGAAGCCCGGGAAATTTCCTCTACCACAATGGTGTGGGCCAGGTAGCCCATGTTGGCGCCGCCGTATTCTTCGTCAGCGGTAATGCCCAGCAGGCCCAGATCGCCCATTTTTTTCCACAACGGCAGGGGGAATTCATTGCTGCGGTCGATTTCGGCGGCCAGGGGGGCAATTTCTTTCTGGGCAAAGGCACGGGCCGTATCACGGAGCGCATCGATAGTTTCGCCCAGATGAAAATTGAAAGTGCTGTTGAACATTATTGTGTCTCCAGATCGTGAAGGGCGTCCAGGCAGCGCTGCTCGGCGTCATCGAGTTCCCGCTGCATGACCTGAATATCCCGAAGTTGTTGTTCCAATTGTGCTCGGCGCTGGTGAATCTTTCCCTGCAGGGCGAGAAGCTGACTGCGGTTATCGCCCTGGGGCTGGTACATGCGGATCAACTCTCTGGATTCGGCCAGGGAAAAGCCCAGGCGTTTACCGCGCAGTATCAATTTCAGGGTGACCCGATCGGCGGGGGTGTAGACCCGAGTCTGGCCCCGTCGTTGCGGAGTCACCAGGCCCTGATCTTCGTAAAAGCGGATGGTACGGGTGGTCACGTCGAATTCCCGGGCCAGCTCGCCGATGCTGTAGGTCTGTTTTTTACTCATGGAAAAAGAATAGGGGAAGTTTACGTTAACGTAAAGTTGTTGATTTTGGCCTGTTCGGTCCGTGACACGGTGTTTACCTCTGCATAGACTTTCGTCCCAGATCAATGGGGGTAACGAATGAAAGACGCTTGGAGTCGCTGGGTGGTCGCCCATCCGGTGTGGGTACTGCTGGTCTGTACGGGCCTGTGCCTTGCCATGGCTGCGGGTATGAGCCATTTCCACAACAACAACGATCCGCGCATTTTCTTCACGGAAGAGAACCCGGATTTCAAACGTTTTGTCTCCCTGGAAGACAGCTTCACGGCCAACGAAATGGTGTTGTTCGTCGTGCACCCGAAGAATGACCAGGTGTTCGAGCCGCAGGCCCTGGCCGCGATCGAAGCCCTGACCGACGATGCCTGGACGCTGCCACATTCCACCCGGGTGGATTCGCTGACCAATTTCCAGCACACGGAAGTGGAGGGGGATGACCTTTTTGTGGCGCCCCTGGTGGAAAACGCCCTTTCCATGTCGGCGGACGAGATTGATCAGGCCCGTGACATTGCCCTCAACGAGCCGGCGTTGGTGGGGCGTCTGGTGTCGGACAAGGGCCATGTGGCCGGGGTGGTGGCCACGGTGACCATGAGCGAGGGCAATACCGAGGCCCCGGAAATCACCGCTGCGGCACGGGAAATGGCGCGGGCCTACGCAGAGCAATACCCGGATATCGACTTCATGGTGACCGGTACTGTGGTGTTCTCCCAGGCGTCAGCGGAGGCCACGGAGCAGTCCATGGCGACCACGCTGCCACTGGCTTTTGTGGTCATGCTGCTTTGCCTGTGGCTGATCCTGCGCAGCCTCATGTTTGTGGCCGTTACCGTGGTGGTGATTGCCTTCTCCATTGCCTCGGCCATGGGAATCGCCATGTGGTTGGGGATCGAGTTTTCTCCCATCGTGGGGATGGCCCCGGCCATGATTCTGACCCTGGCGGTGGCGGATTCCGTGCACATTCTTGCCAGTTATCGTCATGAACGCCTGCTGGGGATTGCCAAGACGCCAGCACTGATGGAAAGCCTACGTATCAATCTGCAGCCGATCTGGCTGACTAGCCTGACCACGGCAATCGGGTTTGCCATCCTCAATTTTTCCGAATCCCAGCCGTTCCGGGCACTGGGCAATGTGGTGCTGATTGGTGTCTTGCTGGCTTTTGTCTTCTCGGTATTGCTGTTACCGGCACTGGTGATGCTGTTGCCGCACCGTATCGAGCCCGGCAGGCAGCGGGATTATGCCCCGTGGATGAGTGCCCTGGCCGCGCACTTGAACCGTCACTACAAGCGCTGGCTGGCGGGTATGTCGGTGGTGGTAGTGCTGCTGACGGCCAGTGTGGGACTCAACCGGACCAATGATGTGTTCAATGAATACTTCGACGAGACGTTCGAGGTAAGGCGGGTCAACGATTTTGCCATGGCGGAAATGACCGGTATGCACCGTATTGATTATGCGGTGCCCTCCGGCGAATCCGGGGGGACCATGGAGCCGGCTTATCTTCAGCATCTGGATGCGCTGATGACATGGCTGGAGCAACAGGATGAAGTGGTCTATGCCACCTCATACACTAATGTGATCAAGCGACTTAACCGCGACTTGCACGGTGGCGATCCCGCTTACTACCGAATCCCCGATTCCCGGGAACTGATTTCCCAGTACACCCTCCTGTATGAACTGTCCTTGCCCCAGGGGCTCGGGCTGGAAGATCAACTGGATATCGACAAGCGCCAGGCGCGGGCCATCGTGGTGCTGAAGAATATCGGGTCAAAGCCGGTGCTGGACTTCAACGACCGGGTAGAGCAGTGGATGCAGGATAACTGGCCGGCGACCATGCAGACCCGGGGAACAGGGATGGATATCCTGTTTGGCCGCGTCACCATGCGCAACATCGAAAGCATGCTGGGCGGGGCACTGATCGCACTGGTCAGCGTGTCGGTACTGCTGATTCTGGCTCTGCGTTCAGTCCGCTATGGCCTGCTTTCCCTGATTCCCAATCTGCTGCCGGCGGCCATGGCGTTCGGTCTCTGGGGGTTGATCAATGGTGAGATCGGGCTGGCCGTGTCGGTGGTGGCCTGCATGACACTGGGGATCGTGGTGGATGATACGGTGCATTTCCTCAGCAAGTATGTCCGTGCCAAGCGAGAGCTGGGTCTGAATACCGAGAAAGCCGTGGATTATGCCTTCCGGACCGTGGGGGTGGCCCTGGTCGCGACCTCTGTGGTGCTGGTGGCCAATTTCGCGATCATTGGCACCAGTCACTTCTATCCCAATGCCAGTATGGGGCTGTTGTCGGCGATCACCATCGCCATGGCGCTGTTTGTGGACTTTTTCTTCTTCGTGCCGCTGCTGATTGCGCTGGATCGTGCGAGGCGGAGTAGCCAGCCCGGAAAAGCAGTGATAACGTAGCGCGACACATCCAAACAGGTTCCACGGAACGCGACACGGTGTCATACAAGAAAGATCGCAAGGTTCTCAAGCGCGTCGATTACGGGGCCGCCAAGAATTCCCTGATGGGCGTTCTGGCGGCCCTTCTGATTTATGCCCTGGTTTTTGCCTGGGGGCAGGTTTATCAGAGTTTCGAACTGGAAGCGCTCATCGGAGGCGGGGCCGTTCTGGCCGTCACCGCCTATCGGTTATGGCTGGTTGCCCGATTCGATGCCCTCTATGGCTCGGGGCCGGCACGCTGGCGCAAGCTGTTTGGCGTCGGTCTGGCCATGCATGCCCTGCTGTGGGGGCTGCTTCCCGCCTGGCTGGCCTGGCGGCTGGGCTCCGGCTTCAACTTCTTCGCGGTACTCCTCTATAACGTCGGCGTGACCACGGCTCTGGGCAGCTCCTGGATGGCCGGGCTGCGGGTGCGTCAGGCCTATATCGTGCTGATGTTCCTGCCCACTGTGTTGGTACTGCTGATCACCGGATCCCTGCACGACTGGGTGATTGCGATCATGATCAGCATTTATGCCTTCTACCTGTTCCGACTCTACCGCGGCCAGTATGAAACCTTCTGGCATGCCATGACACGGGAGCGGCGGGGACGCGGTGAAAGCAGCAGCCAGCAGCCGGTGCGAAGCAGTACGGAGGTGCAGCTCAGCCTCGTGTACCGGCTTGCCCATGAACTGCGTACGCCAATGAATTCCCTCATGGGCATGATGTCATTGCTGGAAGACACCCGTCTGGATGACGAGCAGAAAGATTACCTTCAGGTGGCCGGTCGCAGCGGCAAGCTGTTGCTGTCGTTGATTGATGATGTGCTGGATTATTCCCGCATCCTGTCGCGCCGAATCACCCTGAATTCCGAATTCTTCGATTTCCGCACCGCCATTGAACAGGCCCTGGAAGCCTTTGGCCCCATGGCACAGAACACCGGGCTGGAGCTGACCTGTGTCATCGACCGGTTGTTGCCCAAGCGCATTCGCGGTGACCGTGAGCGCCTTATGCAGGTGCTCAACAATCTGTTCAGTAATGCCATCAAGTTCAGCGATAACGGGGAAATCCGCCTGGATGTGGATTTCACCGTGGAAAGCGAAAGCAGTGGCGTACTGCGGGTAAGGCTCAGTGACGAGGGCGTGGGCATGGACCCGGAAACCCTGCGTCATCTGTTCCAGGATCGGTTTATCGATGAAGGGCAGGATGTCTACAGCAGCCGCCATACCGGTTTCGGCTTGCTGGTCTGCAAGGGGCTGATTGACGCCATGGGGGGCACACTGGGGGCAGAGAGTGTGCCCGGTGAAGGGTCGACCTTCTGGTTTACAGTGCCGGTGCAGATGCAACCGGACATGCGCGAATCCCAGGATCTGGTGCGGGCGCTGGATGGGGCAGAGGCCGTGGTTGTGGGAGCGGCTTCCGGCACCGTGGCCTGTTTGCAGGAAGAACTGGAAACCCTGGATTGTCAGTGTTCTTCGGCCCAGGGTTACGACCATGCCCTGCAGGCCCTGCGGGCCGGTCACCGGGAACATAGCGATTTTGATCTGCTACTGGTGGACACCTGGACGCGGCCGGAACTGGCCCTGAATCTGTGCCGTAATGTCCTGGAGGACCCGTCCCTGCGGCCGGTGCGACTGGTTCTCCTGGCCACCATCGAAGAGCGTGGTACCCCGGCGGTCCAGAAACTGATCGATAAACATGATCTGGTGGTGCTGGTGCGCCCGGCCCATCGGCGCAGTTTGCGCAGCGCCCTGGCCCGACTGGTGGGGCTGCAACGCCAGCAACCGGTGGGGGATGCCCCCATGCAAACCCGTGAGGAGCGCCTGCGCCGCAAGCAATTCCGGTTGATGCTGGTGGAAGATAACGAGGTCAACCAACTGGTGACCCGCGGCATGCTCAGCAAGCTGGGGTATCAGGTCAAGACCGTCAGCAACGGCGAGACCGCACTGGCCCTGGTGGATCAGGAAAATTTCGATCTGATTCTGATGGATTGCATGATGCCGGAAATGGATGGCTTTGAAGTCACCCGTCAGCTCCGCGCCCGGGAGAAACAGAACGATGGTCAGCGTACCCCTGTGGTGGCGATCACTGCCAACACCGCGGAAGGGGTGCAGGCCCGTTGTCTGGCGGCGGGCATGGATGATTTTCTGGCAAAACCGGTACACCTTGATGCACTGGAGACCGTATTGCGGCGCTGGTTGCCTGCCGAGCCGGATCACGATGAGGATGAAGAATGACAAGAAAAGCCTTGCTGCTGGGGGCAACGGGACTGGTAGGCCAAGATTGTCTTGCCAATCTGCTTGAGAGCGATGAATACGACCAGGTACGGGTACTGTGTCGGCGACCGTTATCGATCGAGCATCCCAAACTGGATGTGCAGGTGATTGACCTGGATGACATGCAAGCCTGCCAGTCATCGTTCCAGGTGGATGATGTGTTCTGCTGCCTGGGTACCACCATGAAAAAAGCCGGCTCCCGGCAAGCGTTTCGTCATGTGGATCATGATCTGGTGGTGCTGGCGGGGCAGATGGCCCTGCGTGCCGGCGTGCAGCGCTTTCTGGTGGTATCGGCGGTCAATGCCAATGCCCGCTCACCGTTTTTCTACTCCCGCGTAAAGGGACAGATGGAAAGGGCGCTGATCAAGCTGGAATTGCCATTGCTGGCCATCCTGCAGCCATCCCTTTTACGGGGCCAGCGTGAAGACCGGCGCCCGGCGGAAGACTGGGGAAATATCTTCAACCGGGTCATCGAGCCGCTCACCCGCTGGACCGATGCCCACTGGTTACCGGTGGACAGCCACAAGGTTGCTGATGCCATGGTGGGCATGGCGCTGGAAGGGCCGCAGACCGGTCTCTATAAATTACGCTACCGGGACTTTCTGGTATTTGCCGGCAAGTTCCGAAACCAACGGGAAATGAAAGGCGAGTAGGGCAAGCGGGTGGGCTTGATGCCAGCCTGCTGTCCGCCACAGCGAATTCGCCATTGTTTTAGGAGTCAGTATGACCTTTGTGACCTGTGATCTTTGTGACGACAACGCCGACAGTGTTTCTGTGGTAACCGGCCATAACTGGTTCAGCTATGGCGGTCGCAACGCCTTCGGCGGTGAAGTGGTGACGGTGAAATGTTTCGAGGACAACAGCCGGGTCAAGGAGCACCTTGGCACAGATGGCAAGGGCAAGGTGCTGGTGGTTGATGGCGGCGGCAGCCTGCGCAACGCCCTGATCGGCGACATGATTGCCGAAAATGCGGTAAAGAATGGCTGGGAAGGGGTGATCATCTACGGTGCATGCCGGGATGTGGACGAGCTGGCCAAGCTGGATATCGGTGTTGTCACCCTTGGCTGCGTACCCATCAAGTCCGTGCGTCGCGATGAAGGGCAACTCAATATCGAGATTACCTTTGGTGGGGTCACGTTCCGCCCGGGTGATTATGTCTATGCGGACAACAACGGCATCATCGCTTCACCAAAGCCTTTACTGTAGTTACCGCCTGATTCCCGGGTTACCGGGTGCACGGGCCAGTTTCAGGCCGAAGCTCTCTTTGGCCTGAATGTCTCTCAGGTAAAACGTCAGGTCATTTTCGGCTTCTTCGCGGCTCTCAAAGGGGCCCTCGATAGTATTTTCCCTTGTTGCGTAGTACCACTGACTGCCTTCGGTGAAAAACCGGTCACTACGAAATCTGGTGCAGGTCGTTACATCTTCTTTTCTGCGGTTCATTGTGTACCCCTCCATGGGATTATATTTTTTCTGCAAAACTACGCGTATTGCACTGCTTTGACCACAGCCGCTCGTCTTATGCCGTTATGGGGTCGAATGCGGTGGTCTTATAGGGTTTTTCTGCTATAAAGGAGGCTGGTTGCGCCACCCTATGACGGGAGCGTCAGGCAGAGGACGTCGACCCGCTGGTCGCGTATAAAAGGGAAGCCATTATGCTCAAGTCCATCAAGGTTGCGGATTATATGACCCGGCGGCTGGTGACCATCCGCCCGGAGATGTCGGTGAATGAGGCCATTCGTGTATTTCTCGAGCACAAGATTTCCGGGGCACCGGTGGTTGATGAAAATGGCAGTCTGGTCGGGGTTTTCTCTGAATCCGATTGTCTCAAAGGGGCCCTCGAAGCCAGCTATCACGGCACGGAAATCGGGCCGGTGAAGGAATACATGAGCGTGGACCTGCAGACGGTGACCGGGGAAACCTCCATTTTGGATGTGGCGGAAGTGTTTCTGGCTGACCACCGTCGGCGTTTGCCGGTGCTGGAAGGTGGCCGACTGGTAGGACAAATCAGTCGCCGGGACCTGTTGCGCGCCATGGATGATTTCAGCCGTCGCCACACCTTATAAATTATCGTCAGCATTATTCCGGGGGGAATCATGAACCAGCCTTACCAGGCGCCATCGGCGGATGTCACCGCTGGCAAAGCCGATGAACGCTATCAACCCAGATTTTTTGCCGCTTCAGGCCGTCTCGGTCGCATGCGTTATGTGGTCTACGCCTTTGGACTGACCATGCTGTCCTATCTGGCGATTGCTGTGGCGGGAGGGATCCTGGCAGCGATCATGGGAGGTTTCGAAAACGCCTCGGCCAATTCTGGCGCTACCATGTTGCTGGGCTTGCTGGCCATGGTGGTAATGCTGTTCATTCTGGTGATGACGGTGATCTACGCTATCCGTCGCTTGAATGACATCAATGCCAGCGGCTGGTTTGTACTCTTGTTTCTGGTGCCCATCGTCAATCTGATCATGGGGCTGCTGCTGGTATTCCTGCCCGGGACCAAGGGGCCCAACAAATTTGGCCCCAGGCCAGTGTCTAACAGTGGCGGGGTAATAGCGGCCTTTGTGGTGGTGACGGTGTTGTTTGTGGGCTATATCGGCGTACTGATGGCCGTGGCGGTACCGGCCTACAATCAATATGTGGAGCGGGCCCAGGCGGCTTCTGAAATGCAGTATGACTACGACTACTGAGCAAACCTGCGCTATCCGACCATAAAAAAAGGGGCTCCGAAGAGCCCCTTTTTTATGCCTGCGAAACCTTACGGCAGCAGGTGGGAAACGGCGTCACGTTCTTCCGCCAGTTCCTTCTCGGTGGCTTCCATCTTGCCACGGGAGAAATCGTTCACTTCCAGACCCTGAACGATGCTCCAGTCGCCATCCTTGCAGGTGCAGGGGAAGGAGTAGATCAGGCCTTCCTGGATGCCGTAGGAACCGTCGCTGTAGATGCCCATGGAGACCCAGTCACCGTCGGCAGTGCCGAGGGCCCAGGAACGCATGTGGTCCACAGCGGCAGAAGCGGCGGAAGCGGCAGAGGACGCACCACGGGCCTTGATGATGGCGGCACCGCGCTGCTGGACTTCCGGGATGTAGGTGCCTTCGTACCAGTCTTGCTCCACCTGGTCGATGGCTACCTTGCCGTCCACTTCACAGTGGTGCAGGTCCGGGTACTGGGTAGAGGAATGGTTGCCCCAGATGGTCATCTTGGTGATGTCGTTGACCGTTTTGCCCAGTTTGTTGGCCAGCTGCGCCATACCACGGTTGTGGTCCAGGCGGGTCATGGCAGTAAACTGACGGGGGTTGATGTCCGGCGCGTTGCGCTGGGCGATCAGGGCATTGGTGTTGGCCGGGTTGCCGACAACCAGCACTTTGATGTCCTTGCTGGCGTTGTCATTGATGGCTTTACCCTGGGCAGAGAAGATTGCTGCGTTGGCTTCCAGCAGATCTTTACGCTCCATGCCCGGTCCACGGGGACGAGCACCAACCAGCAACGCGTAGTTGGCGTCCTTGAAGGCCACGTTGGCGTCGTCGGTGCCAACAATGCCGGCGACCAGCGGGAAGGCACCATCTTCCAGTTCCATGATAACGCCCTTCAGGGCTTCCATGGCCGGGGTGATTTCCAGCAGTTGCAGAATAACGGGCTGGTCTTTGCCGAGCATGTCGCCGGAGGCGATACGGAACAGCAGGGAATAGCTGATTTGGCCAGCGGCGCCGGTAACGGCTACGCGTACGGGTGCTTTCATTAACAATCTCCTAGCTTGAATTCGGGAGAACTTATGGGGCTGAAACCAGGGGAGCCACTGAGCAATGGCAAATCCCGCCATGGGTCAGGGGTCCCGGACGGGGCGCATTATAAAGGAAGCACAGGCCTATTCATACTTGGACCGAAGTCCGCTTGACTGACTCGAGGCATGGAATGACCCAATGGGATGTGATAATCGTCGGAGCGGCCCAGGCCGGCTGTGCCGCCGCCTGGGATCTGGCGGCGGCAGGGCGGCGTGTGCTGGTGCTGTCCCGTGCCGGGGGACAGGAAAAACCCTGTGCCGGCGGAGTGACGTCGAAAACCCTGAATCGCTACCGCTTCTCCATTGCTCCCGTGGTCCGTGAGGTGGTATCCACTCTCCGGATCGGGCGCTTTCCAGGCAGGGACCGGTCGCTGCAGGCCCCGGCCCCGTTCTGTGTGATGACCGAACGGGGCGAACTGGATGCCTTTTGCCGCCAACAGGCAGAACAGCAGGGGGCCTGTTTCCGACAGACCCGGGGGATTCATGCCATCAAGCAGGATGGCAACAGGGTCACCGTAACCACCCGCGAGGGAGAGCGTTACCAGAGCGACACACTGATTGCCGCTGATGGTGCCAATAGCCCGGTGCGAAAACTCCTGGGAGAACGTCGTTACCCCGGCGCCATGGCGATTGAAGGCTGTGTGCCCCGGGATCGACTGACCCGGTATCCGGGCATGACCCTGGATTTTGCGGCAATCAAGGGGGGCTACGGCTGGCTGTTTCCCAAGGGGGATCATGTCAATGTGGGGCTTTATGTGTGGCGCCATGGCCTGGCTTCCCCCGGCCGTGAGCAGCTTGAGCGCTACAGTCAGCAACGGCTGGGGGTCAGTCCCTCCCATATGCAGGGTTACCCGCTGGGCACCTGGCTGCCCCGCGCCCGCTTGTGTCACGGGCGCATCCTGTTTGCCGGGGATGCGGCCGGTTGCACCGAAGCGCTGTTGGGGGAGGGCATCTATGGTGCTGTGCTCAGTGGGCAACTGGCCGCCCAGGCCATTCTTGCCGGGCAGCTGACCAGCTACCCGCACTGGCTGGCGGGCTGGCGGGAAGAAGTGGCTACGGTGGCGCAACTGGCGGGGCTCTACTATCGGTTAATGCCCATGTCCACCCGCATGTTGCAGGGGCATCTGGGCGAGACCCTGGTGGATGGATTTGCCCGGGGGCTGACCCTCGGGCAATGCAAGCGTCGCTGGCGGGGCGCCTCAATCGTCGGGGGTTAGCGCGCTGCCGGGTTGTTCCCGGTAGTGCACCGGGGTCACACCGAACCAGCGCTTGAAGGCCCGGTTGAAGGCACTTTGCTCCGAGTAACCCAGGTCCAGGGCGATCTGATTTACGGAACGGTCGCTGTGCAGCAGCCAGTCGCAGGCCAGGCGCCGACGCTCGTCTTCCAGCAGGCTGGAAAAGTCCGTGTTCTCCGCGCGCAGCTGACGACGCAAGGTCCAGGGCTTGATGCCCAACTGGTCGGCGATCGGCTCCAGCTGGGGGACACCCTGCTGCAGGCGTTTCTGAATCTCCAGACGTACCTGCTCCAGCAGGTTATCGCGGGCATGGTACTGGGTAACGGCCCGTTGCATGCGCGAACGGGCCACCTTGTGCATTTCCGGGTCCGCATCGCGCAACGGCAGGTCCAGCAAATCCGCTTCCAGCACGATGGCATTGAGTGGCTGTTCAAAGGCCACGTCACAGCGGAATATCCGCTGATACTCCTGCTCATCGCCCTGGGGGGGATGGTGAAACAGCACCCGGGTCGGAGACAGTTCCTTGCCGATCAGCCAGCGGCCGTAGATGATCGCGCCGGCGAAGTGGGCATCAATGCGGGCCGGGTAAGTGGAGAGCGCTTCCAGATCACTTTCCCAGATCAGCCACAGGTGTTTGTCGCGCCACTCGAAGCGTAATTTGGCGCATTCGCTGGTGACATTGGCAAAAGGGATCATCAACTCGATGGCATCCCCCAGGGTGGCGCTGGACATGCTGGCATAGCCCAGTTCGCCCATAAAACGGGGGCGGATGCCTTCGCCCATGTGCAGACCGAACAGCGGGTCACCGCTTTGCAGGATGGCCTGCTTGAGAAGCTGGTTCTCCACCGTCATGGCGATCCGCGACTGAGGATTTTCCAGATCATCGTTACTGATCCCCAGGTCCACCAGGGGGCCACTCAGGTCGACACCGGCCCGCAGGGCAGCATCCAGCAGGAATTCAAGCCAGAAAGGGGCGACAGTGCGCAATTTCAGTGAAGAGGTGAGGCTGGCGGACATCATGACTCGCGTGGTTTTTGTTATCAGTGGGTTGCACTAGATAACGAGAGGCGAGCGGCGAAGTCAACGGTTCAGGTGAGACAAAGGGGAAGGAGCGGGGGCGGCGATGCCGCCCCCGAAGCGGGCAAAGCGCGGTTATTTCGCTTCTTTGGCCAGCTTGTTGACCTTGCGGGTCAGGGAAGCGAGCTTCTTGTTCAGGGCTTCCACCTCATCACGGGTGGGCAGACCCAGGGCGGTGGCAACCTTGCCACGCACTTCGTCCAGCTGGGACGGCTGTTTCTTGGCGGCACTTTTCTTCTGGGGTTTGCTCTGGGCTTTCTGACGTTTCTCGCCGGTTTTTACCAGCGTCTGGAACAGTTCGTTGCCGTTTTCTTCCAGACGGGTGTAGGCACCACGCACGGCGGTGTTCAGTTTCTCCAGAGCCGCTTTGGCTTCGGTGGTAACTTGTTCATAGCGCTCGTTGAGTTGCTCGATCGTAGCGTTGCTCATGGGGGGCTTCCCTCCTAGAAAAATGGATTAGCAAAGCCCTCTGGCGGTGGCTGCGAGGGCGTGAACAAGTGTAAGTCAGGATTCTGACAGTGTTGTTAATGTTGTCTAACAATTAAACATGAGCTTTGGCCTACTTATCAGTAGGTAATTTGCTATGGTCTGCGGTCAGCCTTTGCCCTGTGGGCCATGGTGGCAATTCACAAGGCCGTTGCCCGGCGCCAAAGCGTGCAGGAGACAACAAGGCTGTCGGACAGAAACCGGAAAAGGACGCAGCTATGTCAGCAGTGATTCGTCAGGGCCGTTATCAGGGAGTGACCGCAAACG
This sequence comes from Alcanivorax sp. HI0007, assembly GCF_001635525.1. Classification (NCBI taxonomy): domain Bacteria; kingdom Pseudomonadati; phylum Pseudomonadota; class Gammaproteobacteria; order Oceanospirillales; family Alcanivoracaceae; genus Alcanivorax; species Alcanivorax sp. HI0007. Next base: position 12,885 of record NZ_LWEJ01000078.1, on the reverse strand, counting down.
GTGTCACCGAATACAGGGGCATCCCGTTTGCCTTGCCACCGCTGGGTGAGCATCGTTTCAAGGCCCCCCGGCCGTTGCCGGACGGTGATAATGCGGTGGTAGCAGATCACTATCCCCAACCCTCCCTGCAGATGAAGAACCCGCTGATGGGTGTCCACGAGTCCAGCGAAGACTGCCTGTACCTGAATATCTGGGTGCCCGAAGGGGAGGGGCCCTTTCCGGTGATGGTCTGGTTCCATGGCGGCGCTTACCTGGCCGGCTCCATCTCGCAACCGTTGTACAACGGGGCGGAACTGGCTCGAAGCCAGCGGGTGGTGGTAGTGAATGCGGCCTATCGGTTGGGGGCCATGGGCTTTGCGGATTTCACGGCGGTGGCGCCGGAACTGGATGCGGACAGTAATCTGGGCCTGCGCGATCAACTGGCGGCGCTGGAATGGGTCCAGGAAAACATCCTTGCCTTTGCCGGTGATGCCGGTCGGGTCACCGTATTCGGGGAGTCTGCTGGCGGTTTCAGTGTCTGTGCACTGCTCGCATGTCCCCGGGCCGCGTCATTGTTCCACGCTGCCATCTCGCAGTCCGGCGCGGCGGATTTTGTGCTGGCGCCGGAGCAGGTCCGCAGGGTCACCGACGCTTTTGTAGCAGCATTGCCGGGCGCGGGCAGTGCCGCAGAGAGGCTACGCGACAGCACCGCAAAAGACTGGATCAAGGCCCAGAACCAGGCGGTGAAAGTGCTGGTGGATCGAGGGCTTCGCACCACCACGCCACAGTTTGCGATGAACTTTCTTCCCATGGTGGATGGGGACCTGTTGCCGCAGTCGCCGATAGATGCCATTGCCGCCGGTGCTGCTGCGGACAAGAGACTGCTGGCGGGGGTTTGCCGGGATGAATATCACTTTTTCCAGTACGCCGGCGTCCTGGCTGGCACGGTGAAAATGGATTCCCTGCGAGAGGTGGATGATCAGGAAATTCAGCGTCGGTTCGAGCGTGGCCTGCCGGGCAATGGGGCCCGGGCGTTCGAGTATTACCATTCCACGGTGAAACCGGATCCCCGCCGCAGTCCGCTGGATGTGTTTTCGGCCATGGAATCTGATCGTCTCTTCCGTGTGCCCACATTGCGGTTGCTGGATGCCCAGAGCCGCCACAATGCGGATTGTTGGGGATTCCAGTTTACCTGGCAGAGCGAACCCTTCGGCTTGCCACTGGGAGCCTGCCATGTGGTGGATGTGCCCTTCGTGTTTGGCGTCACCGATACCCCGGCGGGAATCTATTTCACCGGCGGTGGAGATGCCGCCAGAACCTTGTCCCGTCAGGTACAGACCGCCTGGGGCGACTTTGCCCACGGCAAGGCTCCTGGCTGGCACGGCTGGTCCGCCGGGCGCAAGGTGCGCCAGTTCGGGCCGGGCGAGGAGATGGCCGCCTTGCTGGACAAGGACGCTGAGACGCTGTGGGATTCCATCATTCCTGCCCCGCAGTGAGCGGGAGTATCTGACCGCCGGACATTTCTCAGGACCTGGCAAAGCGCGTAGAATACTGCCCCCGCGCGGCCCTGACGCCGCGCTATACTGGTTTTGTATCCCCGGGTGGTGAGTGCCATGAGCGTAGCAACATTGATCGAGCGCAAGGTTTCCGAGGCTGTCCCTGTGGCACATTTGGCCCTGGAAAACGAAAGTCACAAGCACAGTGTGCCACCCAATTCAGAAACCCACTTCAAGTTGGTGCTGGTAAGCGACGCCTTTGACGGTATGTTGCCGGTGCGTCGCCACCAGATGCTCTACAAGGTTCTGGCCGAGGAGCTGGCGGGTCCGGTGCATGCACTGGCCCTGCATACCTATACCGTGGCGGAGTGGCAGGCCAAGGGGGGCGAGGTGAGTGAATCCCCTGACTGTCTTGGTGGCAGTAAGCACGATCCGGAGTTCAAGGCGTGAGTCAGCATAAAGTGGAAAGGTCGGACAGCATCGTCGTTGCTGCCCTGTACAAGTTTGTCCGTCTGGGCGATTTCGAGCAGTTGCGCGAGCCCCTTCTGGCGCTGATGCTCGCACAGGATGTGCGCGGCACCCTGTTGTTGGCCAACGAGGGCATTAACGGCACCATCGCCGGTCCACGGGCGGGTATCGACACGGTACTTGGCTGGCTCCGTGAGGATCCCCGTCTGGCGGATCTGGAGCACAAGGAATCCTTCCACGACGCGCATCCCTTCCTGCGTACCAAGGTGAAGCTCAAGAAAGAAATTGTCACCATGGGGGTGGAAGGCATCGACCCCAATCGTACCGTGGGCACCTATCTGAGCCCGCAGGAATGGAACGCGGTGATCAGTGATCCGGAAACCCTCCTGATCGATACCCGCAATGATTATGAAGTGGAAGTGGGCACCTTCAAGGGCGCCATCAACCCGGAAACCCGAACCTTCCGGGAGTTTCCCGAGTATGTGAAAGAGACTCTGGACCCGGCCAGGCACAAGAAAGTGGCCATGTTCTGTACCGGCGGCATCCGTTGTGAGAAATCCACTGCCTACCTGAAAGAGCAGGGCTTTGAAGAGGTCTATCACCTGAAGGGAGGCATTCTCAAATATCTGGAAGAGATGCCGAAAGAAGAATCCCTGTGGGAAGGGGAGTGTTTCGTCTTTGACGAAAGGGTGACCGTTGATCACGACCTTAACCCCGGTGAATTTGACCAGTGCCACGCCTGCCGCCGACCCATCAGTGAAGAGGAAAAGGCGTCGGAAAAATTCCAGTTGGGGGTGTCCTGCCCGAAGTGCTTCGACGAATCCTCACCGGAACAAAAGGCGCGTTTTGCCGAACGGCAAAAGCAGATCGAACTGGCCCGCGCTCGCGGCCGCCAGCATCGTGGTCAGAATCCCCGCAAACCTTCCTGATAATTCCATTCGCGCGTCGTTGGCGCCTTGCTCACAAGGCGAAGAGGTCAATCAAGCCCGGTGCTTTCTGAAATCTTCGCTTTGCCAGCAAAGCGCCATCGGGGGGCTGCTGTCATCCATGGAGTACCTGATTCGGGTTAGACTGGGCGTTCGCTCATGGTCCTGGAGCCTTCATGAAGTGTTTGCTAGTCAGCCTGTTGTTGATGGTGGCGGCCACCGCAGTGGCGGAGCCTGTACAGGTTGCCGTTGCCGCCAATTTTTCCTCTCCGCTGAAGCAACTGGTTGAGGCGTATCGCCAGCATCACCCGGAGGCGGAGATTCAGGTCACGGTGGGGTCCACCGGCAAGCTTGCGGCCCAGATTCGTCAAGGCGCGCCCTATGATATTTTCCTGGCCGCGGACGCTCGTCGACCGCAAGAGCTTGCCTCGGAAGGGTTGATTCTGCCGGAGACGGTACGGACCTATGCGATTGGCAGACTGGTGTTGTGGTCACCGGATGCCGGGCCGGTCCTGGCCGGCCCGTCGCTGGTCGCCGGTCAGGTGTCGCCGGTGGCCATGGCCAATCCCCGCACCGCCCCCTATGGGGAAGCCGCCCAGGCGGTACTGGCACGCTTTCCGCTGCCTGAGTCGGTGGTTCTTGTGCAGGCAGAGAACGTGGGTCAGAGCTACCACTTTGCGCACAGTGGTGCCGCCCAGGCGGCATTTGTCGCCTTGAGTCAGGTGCAGGACAAGGGTGGGCGGCAGTGGCGTATTCCTGATGGCCTTTATCCTCCCATACGCCAACAGGCGGGCCTGCTCAGGGATTCCGAGGCCGCCCGGCATTTTTATGCGTTTCTGTTTTCTGCCCCGGCCCGGGGGAGGATTAACGGGTTGGGATACGGTACTGACGAGGTCGTGGATGACGATGGTGAGTGATGGCGACTGGCTGGCGCTCTGGGTAAGCATCAAACTGGCGCTGGTCACCACCGCCATCCTGCTGCTGGTGTGTACGCCGCTGGCCTGGTGGCTGGCCCGCCGCCGTTTGCCCGGTCAGGCGTTACTGGAAGCCTTGTTGGCCCTGCCACTGGTACTGCCGCCTTCGGTGCTGGGGTTTTATCTGCTGATCGGGCTGGGGCCGAACGGTCCCGGTGGCTGGGTGACCCAGTGGGGAGAGGCCCGTTCCCTGGCGTTCAGCTTTACCGGCCTGGTGATCGGGTCGCTGATCTACTCGCTGCCATTTGTCCTGCAGCCGCTGAAGAATGCCTTCGCCGCCATCGAGACCAGGCAGTTGGATATGGCGGCGGTCTCGGGTGCCCGTCCCCTGGACCGGTTCTTCTCGCTGGTGATTCCCCAGGCCCGGCAGGGCTATGCCAGCGCGGCTATTCTCGGTATTGCCCATACGCTGGGGGAATTCGGTGTGGTGTTGATGATCGGTGGCAGCCTTGCCGGAGAAACCCGTGTGGCATCCGTGGCGCTGTATGAACATGTGGAAGCCGGAGACTATGCCAATGCCCATCGGCTGGCCGGTGTGCTGCTGGTGATGTCGGTGATGATGTTGTGGGCCCTGTTCCGCTGGCAGCGCAAACAGAACGTGGGGGTGATGCCTTGAGTCTGGCATTTTCCCTGGCCGGGCAGGTGGGGCAATGCCGTCTGCAGGTACAGGCACAGCTTGCCGCCAGCGGCGTGACTGTGCTGTTTGGCCCTTCCGGCTCCGGCAAAAGTACCCTGCTGCGAATGCTGGCCGGGCTCCAGGAATGCGAGGGGGAAATCCGCTTCGGGGATCAATTGTGGCATACCGAGGGTTTCCGACTTCCTCCCTGGGAACGGCCCTTGGGCATGATGTTTCAAGCGCCGACCCTGTTTCGCCATCTGGATGTTCGCGGCAATCTGGACTATGTGAGAAAGCGCCGCGGTGCCAGTGGAGAAGATCTGGCGAGGGTGGTCGGTCAGACCCGCATTGAACCCCTGCTGGCCCGTTCTGTTGAGACACTGTCCGGTGGTGAGGCTCAGCGAGTGGCACTGGCTCGCGCCTTAATGGCCGGCCCGGAGTTGTTGCTGCTGGATGAACCCTTGTCGGCGCTGGATCATGGCCACAAGCAGGAGCTTCTTGGCATGATCAGCGCCATCGCCACTCAGGTACCGGTGATTTACGTTACCCACGACCTGAATGAATTGCTGACCCTGTCGCGGCAAGTCTGGCTGATGGAACAGGGGCGGATCGTGGCAAGTGGCAAGGCCCATGAGGAGCTGGCACGGCTGGATGGCCCGCTGGCCCAGCGGGGCGATGCTACCGCGTTGCTGTACGGAAAGTTAGACACTTACGACAGTCGGGATCATTTGCAGGCAGTGAACGTGGCGCGGCAGACATTCTGGCTACCGGCGGCCCGACCGGTGGCCGGAGATGCCACGGTGCGGCTGCGGATTGCGGCCAGGGATGTAAGCCTGTGCCGGCAGGCGCCAGAGGATTCCAGCATTCTCAATATCCACCCGGTTCAGGTGGCAGGTCTGCGTGAAGTGGGCCCGGGCCAGGTGGTGGTGCAACTGGTCCTGGGGGACCAGCGGCTGCTGGCCCGTATCTCCAGCCGTTCTGCCCGGCAGCTGGAGGTATTTCCCGGTGCGCAGTTGTATGCGCAGGTGAAGGCGGTGGCGTTGGGATGAGTTGAAAGTTCAACGGCTCTTCAGGCGGCGGCTTTCTTCTCTCCCTTGCACCCTGCCTCTTCACAGCCTGCCTGGCTGCGCCAGTCAGCGGCCAGGCCGAAGCGGAGCTCCCCGGTGGTGATGGTGCTGGTGCCGGAAAAGAAGAACATGGTCACGGTGATCACCTGCAGACTGAGAATCACCCCCGGTGACCACAGAGCGCCCAGGCCTGCTGCCAGATCCGGTACCAGACCCGCATGGACCGGCAGTACCAGGCTGATGACGATGCCGTAGAGTGCGGCAAAGAGGGCCATCATCTGGTAGACGGAGAACAGCTTGCTGCCGCCTCGGTAGTCCGCCCGCAGTGTCTCCGAATAAACCCGCCACAACTGGCTTCCCACCAGGCTCAGGGCAAAGGCCAGGGCAAACTGCTGGTGGAAGAAGAGCGCGCTGCACAACAGGGCCAGAGCTGTGTACACCACGCAGGTGATTGCCTGGATGGGGATGACCTTTACTGCCTCCATTTCGCCGGCAAAGGCGATCTTCTTGGTCTTGCCGATAAACACATGATTCAAGGTGCTGAACAGGCGCTGAGCCCAGGACGGTGAATGTCTGAGCGCTTTGCCATAACAGCAGCCGAAACTGATGCAGGCCAGCCGGCCGATGCCTTCACCCAACACATAGGCAATCGACATGGCCGCCAACATGGGCAGAATCGGTAGGGCCGTATCCCACCAGCGTTGGCTGGCCATATCCGCCAGCCAGAGAAACAGGGGGGCGATAAGAATACCGACAAAGCTGGCGCCGCCCACGGTGAAGCCATGGCGGTTCTTCTCCACGACGGTGGCGATGATCTTGGCGGCAGGCAGGCAGATGGCAAGCACGCCCAGTGTGAGCAGCAGAGCGGTTCCCAGAGCAACGCCGGCAGATGCCGTCAAAAGAATAAAGGCAGCAACGCCGAGCCCCCCGGAGATGCCGGTGAACAACCCATAAAAGGTCAGGTTCAGGCCTTGCCAGGAACCGTCACTGTTTTTTTTCAGGGGTAGCGAGGCCACGAATTGCCAGCGCTCTTCCGGTAGGTGACGGAACAGAAAGCGAAAGGTTACCCCGAACATCAGGGCACAGCCCAACAGAAACAGATCCGCAGCCATCAGCGAGCTCCTCAACGGTGGCGTCAACGAGGAGGATGGCGGTGGAACAGTGCGGAGGAATGACAGGCGCGTTACGATTGTGTGAAGGATGGGGGCGACAAGTGGACGGGCTAGTCCCGATTACGGAGAAAACACTCGGCGGCCTGAACAATCAATTCCGTAACAGAACGGTCTTCCATCAGGGCCTGCATTTTCAGGCGTTTATGCAGATCGGCGGGGATGTCAGCGGTGAGGCGGCGATAGCCATCGCGAACGGCACCCGGACGCTGCGACTTCGCGGCTTTCTTCGCAGCCGGTTTGCGAGCGACGCCGTTACGCTTGCGGGGGCGTTGCTGCTCTTCAATAGTGACGAAATCGATCTGTTCCATGGGTGCTGCAATGAGGCCGGCGAAGACAGTGGCCAGATTACTGGAAAGTGCCGCAAATAGACAGGATTGAGCGTTAATTTTATAGTGCAAAACCTTGATTAAAATAGCGTTGTCGCAAAGGCAGCGACAAGAAAAGGGGATGGGGGAGACGATGGAAAATGTGGATGTCCTGATCATCGGCAGCGGGTTCGGTGGCTCGGTGATGGCCTGCCGTATGGCGGAGAAGGGAAGTCAGGTGGTCGTGCTGGAGCGGGGCCGGCGCTGGTTGCCTGAGGCCTATCCCTCGGTTTCCCAGCGCGACTGGTTCTGGGATGAGGACGAGCCTGAGAAACAGAACGGCTGGCTTGATTTTCGCTATTTCGGCGACATGAGTATCGCCACCGGTGCCGGCGTTGGCGGTGGTTCCCTGATTTACGCCAATGTCAGCATTGAGGCCAGACCGGAGGCCTTTGCGCAGGGCTGGCCCGAGGCCATCGACTACACCACCCTCAAGCCTCATTACGACACCACCGGTGTCATGCTCAACGTCCAGGAGCTGCCGGCCAATCAGTGGACAGCACGAACCCACCTGATGAAAGAGGGGGCCGAGGCGGTGGGGGCCGGAGAGCGGTTTCGTATCGTTCCCCAGGCGATCACCTTCGATCTGGACTGGAGCCCGGAGCGTGATGATCCCTATGACTATGGCCACAGCCAATCCTGGGTGAACCCACAGGGCAAGACCCAGGGCACCTGTGTGCATTGCGGTAATTGCGATCTGGGTTGCCCGGTGCAAGCCAAGAACACCCTGGACATGAATTACCTGGCGGCGGCGGAGAATGCCGGTGCCGATGTTCGTCCTCTGCATCATGTGCGCACCATTCGGGCTTTGCAGGGCGGCGGCTATGAAGTGCTGGCCCGTGACCTGGAGGGTCATTGCTGGCGACGTTTCAAGGCGGAGAAAGTGATCGTGGCCGCCGGCTCCATGGGGTCCACGGAATTGCTGCTGCGCTGCCGGGATCAATACAAGACCTTGCCGAAACTCAGCCGCAAGCTGGGCCATAACTGGTCCTGCAATGGCGACTTTGCCACCATGGCTTTCTACGACGAGCGCCGGGTTTCGCCCACTCGCGGGCCCACCATCACCAGCGCCATCGACTATCTGGATGGCTCCGATGGCGGGGCGCGTTACTTTGTCGAAGATGGCGGCGTGCCGGATATCCTCGGCAGCTGGATGGAACGGCTGGGAAAAGATCCGCGATTCGCAGGTACCCGGCTGGGCGCTGCCATGGTCGAATACGGTGACAGCAGTGACCCCTTTGCGAAGATGATGCCCTGGTTCGGACAGGCCATGGATGATCCCGGCGGCCGTTTCTCTCTGGGGCGTCGTTGGTACTGGCCCTGGAAAAAAGACCGCCTGAAACTGGACTGGGATTACCGCCAGGCAGAAAAAGCGGTGCAGGCCCTTGCCGACAGGCATCTGGCCTTGACCGCCGCCACTGGCGGCAAGCCCATGACTCCAGCCACATGGAACTGGTTCAAGGATCTGGTGACCCCTCACCCTCTGGGGGGCTGCAATATGGCGGATTCTGTGGAACAGGGCGTGGTAGATCACCGGGGAGAGGTGTTCAACTACCCCAATCTGTTTGTGATTGATGGTGCCATGGTGCCCCGTGCATTGGGCTTGAATCCGTCGCGGACCATCGCTGCACTGGCGGAATATGCTGCCAGTCAGATGGGTTGAGGTTCGCCTGGGGCGCGCGCTCAAACCCCGCTGGACGATGACTGACCCTGCTGACCCAGATCGCCACATGGGGAAGGCAGCAACAACGAGAGAGGACGCCACAATGGCCGACGCCCGTTTTCATATTGTGTTTACCGGTCAACTGGTGAAAGGCTCGGACCTTGCCACCGTGAAGGCCAACCTGGGAAAAATTTTCAAGATGGAGGCCCCGCGGGTGGAGAAGCTGTTCTCCGGCCAGCCTGTGGTGCTGAAAAAGGATGCGGATCAGGCCACCGCCATGAAATTCCGGGCGGTACTGAAACAGGCCGGTGCCGAGTGCGAATTGCGCCCGGTGGCAGAAGCCGCGACGCCGCCGTCAGCCCCACAACCGTCGGCGCCTGTCCGCGACACGGCGGCCGCGGTCCGAGCGGACAGCCAGGGGGATGCGCAGGCCTCAACGGGCGAGCTGGAAACGGTGGGCACGATCCGTACCGGTGGCACCGGATTTTCCGGCGCTTTTTCCGTGGCGGAGGTTGGCGCAAAAATGGATAACAGCGACAAGAAGGCACCCCCGCCAGCACCGGATGTCAGCCACTTGAGCATGGCACAGGCCGGCGAAGTGCTGGGTCAGAAAAAAGAGGAAAAAGCACCCGTGGTTCCGGATATCAGTCACCTTTCCCTCAAGGATGACTGAGGCCTCCGGCCCGTCATGATCAGGGGCTGGATGCGGACTGGAAGATCGGTTCGTTGCGGTCGTCGCCCTCCAGCCGTTCCAGCAGCCTTTGCCGACTTTGCAGTGCCGGGTAAACCGGACTGTCGGGCGAGATGGAAATCTCCAGGGTCTGCATCAATTCCCGGGCACCATGGATATCCCGCTGGCGGATCATTCTCTCCAGTTGCGCAAAGGCTTCGTTATTCGTGGCCAGGGAATCAAGCGCGTTCTGTTGTTGCGGGTTGTCGGTGAGCTGGCGGGCACGGCGTATGGCCACCTTGGCAGCGCGGGTGTCACCAAGGTCAAGCAACTGTCGGATCACGTCGTAATGTTTGCTGAGATCCACCGGTGAGGGATCCGCGCTTTCCGGCTCGGCGTGCCCCGAGGGGGGTGGTGGCGTGGCGTGTGCAGGCGCCATCTGGCTGGCAGCCCCATCCTCGCTCAGGGTCAGGGTCCAGGTTCCCAGCTGACAGCCACTTTGGGTAGAAACCTGGACCTGCCACTGACCGCCCACGGCCAGGTCAAGGCCGGCAAAGGTCTTTGATGACCAGGTGCGCCAGTAGTCCGAACCTACCGCCAGGGTGACATCGACGATGGCGTCACCGTTGTAGGACCAGGTGTGATGCAGCTGCTGGCCATTGCCACCCTGGATGGCAGTGAAAAACAGCAGTTCATTGGCTGAAAGTGGGGCGGTTGCCAGTGAGGAAACGGGTTCGCGATCTTCCACGTCGGTTGTGAAAGCCGCAGTGACCAAGGTGGGGCAAGGGTTGTTGGTGGCTGTTTCAGCGAAGGCCAGTGCCGGAATCAGCAGGCCGGTGACAATGCAGATGCGCACCTTGATTTCCCCCCAGAGTGTTGTCGGGCTGCCGCTTTGTAAGAAGCGTTTTTGGGATCGCGGCAGCGCTTACCTCAAGACTAGTCGGAGAGAAGCAACAAGGCGCAGAACTGTGTCACGTTAGCGGGGAAGGTTCCCTAAGCGGGGTCCTCTCCCTGATCAGGGCCATGGAATACCAGGTAAAGCTCTTCCAGAATCTCCGGAACACTCAGGGCCATTTGCCGGACAAGCTGGGTGTTGTCCCAGAGCGTGTCCAAGGCTTCGTCATCATCCACGCCGGAGATCAGGATAAAGGGCAGCAGCAATTGCGCCATCTGTTCTTCATCGTCCTGGTACCAGGCTTGCTCATCCACGAACACCCCGGTCATGAAACCGGCACACCAGCTTGCCAGGTCCTGGCCGTCATCGTCCTGGTACGGGTCCAGCAGGCAGGGCAGGTTGATGGCATCGCCGCCCAGCAACTGGGTGACCAGCCGCTCTTTGAGACGGTTGAGGGCATCACAGACTTCCTCGGGAACCGGCATCTCCAGCTCCGCCGCATAGTCTACGGTCTCCGCCTCTGGTCCTACGGCCAGCGCGCATAGCATGCCGTGGATTTCCGTCCAGGTGGGTGCGTCATCACCCTGGTCCTGGAAATATTGGCGAACGGTATTTTTAAGGCTGGGATTGGTGATATCTGACATGGAGTCCTCCGCTGGCCGCAAGCATACCGGGAGTTGTTCAGGGGCTCCAGGCATTCCCGGTGTTTGGCTCAGGGCAGGCTGATGATCCGGTCTCGGCCGTGGGATTTTGCCTCATACAAGGCGGTATCGGCCCGCTTGGTTAACTGATCCGCCGTTTCCCCTTCCTGAAATGCGGTGAGACCGGCAGAAAAGGTCGTCTGTAGCGATGGAGCAAAATCGTAATGCTGTTCTGAAAACTGCTGGCGCAGGCGCTCAAGGGCTGCTTCGCAGGCGCTTTGCGAGGCATGGGGGAACAGCACCACAAATTCCTCTCCCCCGTAGCGGGCCAGCAGGTCCGACTTGCGCAGACTCTGGCTGGCGATCCGGCCAAAGCGGCTAAGGACTTCGTCGCCACTGTGATGGCCGTGGTTGTCGTTGACCTGCTTGAAATGGTCCAGGTCGATAATCGCCAGGTAGAGGCTGGTGTGGTTACGGTTGGCCAGGGAGATTTCCTCTTCCAGCCGTTCCAGGAAATGGCGGCGGTTGTACAGGCCGGTGAGATCATCGCGGACGGCAATGGCTTCCAGACGTCGATGGGCGTCGCGCAGGTTTTCCCGCTGGTCCCTGACCCGGGTCTGCAAATTGTGGATATAGCCCCCCATGTAAATGAACCAGCAGAGAATCAGGGCAAGAATGATCCAGTGTCCGATCAGAAACGAAAAAATGGCCTGCTGGGGGGTTTCCCGCCACTCGTAGATCTGTAGCAGGGTGAAACAGAGCAGGGTAAAACCTGCCATGGCCATCTGGCGGCGCCGATCCAGGGCGAAGATGCCGAACGTCATGACCATGAAGTAGATGCTCAGCATGGCGCCGCGCAACTCCCGGGTGTAGTGAAGGATCACTGTGGTCAGTACGATCCCCGTGGCCATCTGCACAATGGTCAGGCTGGGGTCGGCGAAGCGCTCACTGAGCCCGCTGCGAATGATCAGGAAAAACACCAGATTGATGGCAAAAAGGACCGAAAAGAGGGTCAGGTGGGGGGTATCGGGAGCAAAGGCGCTGAGCTCGACACCGATGATGGTTCCCGCCCACAACAGGCAATAGGAATAAAGAGCCATGATCTGGCGGCGCAGGCGGATGGCCCGTTCCGGTGGGTCGGCGGGGATCAGGGTAAACACGTAAGAAACACAATCCTGTAGCTGGCCTGATGGCTTTTTTTCGACTTTACCGTTTTTCTCATCCCGGGTCACAGTGATGTCATTGTGAGAGGTAGACATAAGCTGACAGACTGTGTTGCGTAAAACAATCGTTTGATTGGTTGTGTTAACCCGACACTCTGAGGCCAGACCATGTCGACCCCACTGTTCGATCTCACGCTGACAGAAGAGCAGCGTATTACCCGCGAAAGCATGCGGCGTCTCGCCCGCGATACCTTGTCAAACCAGGCCAGAGCTGCCGATGACGCTGCGGCGGCGGATGCGAGCCTGCTCGATGCCATTAGCGGTTTTGGTCTGGCATTGATGCCAATGCCGGAAGCCCTTGGGGGAGTGGGCATGCCCCGTTCGCCGCTCTCCAATGCCCTGGCCGTGGAAGACCTGGCCCAGGGTGACATGTCTCATACCCTGGCGGCGCTCCAGTCCCTGTCTGCGGTGAATGCGCTGATGGATTTTGCTGACGAGCAGCAGCAGGAGCGCTGGTTGCCGGCGTTGGCATCCGAAACCTTCGTTGGCGCCGCCGTGGCCCTCAATGAACCCCGTGCCACCTTCGAACCGACGATGCCGGCCACAACAGCCCGTAAAGAAAGCGATGGTTATACGCTGAACGGTGTGAAAAGCCTGGTGCCCATGGCGGGCCAATGTCAGTGGTTCGTGGTGATCGCTGCCACGGAGAGTGAGGTGGCGGCGTTTGTGGTGCCGGCGGATGCCCCGGGCCTGACCATTGCTGCCGAGGCTTGCATGGGGTTGCGCAGCG
>NZ_LWEJ01000077.1:0-216 GCF_001635525.1 Alcanivorax sp. HI0007 | reverse complement strand
CACTACCTGCTGCTGGTAGCCCTTGAAATCAGCCTGCATGGCTTCCTTGAAGCAGATCGCCTTGGCGGCGATCACGTGCTCCAGCGGGCCACCCTGGCCACCGGGGAATACCGCAGAGTTGATCTTCTTCTGAATGTCTTCGTTGGCCTTGCCCATGATCAGGCCACCACGGGGACCGCCCAGGGTCTTGTGGGTGGTGGTGGTGGTGATATCCGC
>NZ_LWEJ01000076.1:0-215 GCF_001635525.1 Alcanivorax sp. HI0007 | reverse complement strand
GTGAGTGGGAGCGCTACGCGCTGATCAAGATGCGCCCGGTCGGCGGCGATTTGCAGGCCGGCAAGCGGCTGATCAAGCGGCTCAATCCCTTCGTCTACCGCCGTTATATCGACTACGGCGCTTTCCATTCCCTGCGCGAGATGAAGTCCCTGATCGAACGGGAAGTGAACCGCAAGGGCATGCAGGCGGATGTGAAGCTGGGTGCCGGCGGCATC
>NZ_LWEJ01000075.1:0-232 GCF_001635525.1 Alcanivorax sp. HI0007 | reverse complement strand
TGCCCTGGCTGACCTTCCCCATTGATGACCGGCGCAAGACCGGCCTGCTGTTCCCCACCATCGCCATCGGCGACAGCAGCGGCGGCCTGGATATTACCCAACCGATCTACGTGAACATCCACCCACAGCTGGATGCCACCATCGGGCCCCGCTTTATTGATGGCCGTGGCGAAGGGGTGGACTCCGAATTCCGCTATCTGACGCCCTGGGGCGAAGGCGACATCAGCTACGG
>NZ_LWEJ01000074.1:0-66119 GCF_001635525.1 Alcanivorax sp. HI0007 | reverse complement strand
GTATTTTTTTATTCTCGCGAATTTATTCAGAAAAAGCATGGATGGCGTTAGTGTTTTGCATGTCAACTGTTTTGTTGGGTGTCGCTTTACCGGTTAGTGCAATGACTGAGATGGCTGACAAAGAAATGTCTAATGTGTCTGGTCAGGCGCTATTGCAAATGGATAAAGAGTTCACCAATGGTTTTACGTTTTATAAAGCGGGCCTTGATGCAAAGCTTGAATTGAACGCGAATTTTGAGAAGCTGCAGTTAGGCTGTGGCGGAGTAAATGGCTCTGGCGCTTGTGATCTAGATATCGATAATTTTTCTTTAGGTTGTGTGGCTGATGCATCAGGAGCATGCCTTTCTCTGGATCCGCGTGGGCGTCAAATTCCGGGTGCACCAGCTGGAAGTCCAAATCAGCTGAAAGACTTTTTGATTGAGCGTCCATTTTTCCAATTTGCTATAAAAAATGATAGTTCAAAAACTCTTAGGGAGGTTGTTGGTATTCGCCTAGGTGGTGAGGATGTATCCGGGCCCTTAAGTTTTGGCTCATTAAATACCTTCAGTGGGTATATGTCTGGCCAAGCAAATCTAGAAATGCAAGGCGCAGACAATGTTGCTATTACTTGTGCCTATGCAGACCGCCCTTGTGTGGCTCCAGGTGCCAATACGAGCGGTATGAATAATGGGGGCGCCAGTAGCTGGGGCTCTCCAGGCGCGGATTGTGGTTGGTTTGGCTGTAATAGAGCTGGTTTGCCTGCACCTGAAGGCGGATATCTTAACCTCGGCGACGATATGATTCTTGATATCGGGATTGCGTCTATTCGCTTTCAGGAAGCTCTTGTTAGCTATGGAACAGTGACTCGTAATGGTAATTCGGTTCTGCTCAGTGGCAACCGTCAAAATCAGGCCGCAGTAAGTGGTGTTGAGCTTGGAGGGGTTGTTAATAGTCTTGTTTACGGCAATAACGATGGTTCCACCAATGTAGGTGCATCGCCCCTTGAGTTAGCGGATACAGATGCTGGGGCCTTGGTTGGGATTTTCGGTCCTACATTACTTCCTTTGCTTCGCGGTGGGGTCTCAGATCAAATTAAAAGGCAGCTCGCTGCAGGCCTGAGAATTTATGATCCTAATGAGGCTACGAATCAAGCCATAATTAATAGCAAATCCGATGCAGCCATTAATAATGATCTAAATAATTACGACCTTCCGTTTAATGTTGCAAATGTTCATCAAATTGATGTGACCTCTGATCTTTTTGGTCTTTCTTTTCAAAAGGAAGATGTTCAATATCCGGGCTATGTTGAACCAGTGAAAAGAGGGTGGGCTATGTATGCTCCTGACGCATTTACTTTAAATATAGCTCAGCCTGTTACAGCTTTTGTTTCTGGCATTACAGGTTCTTCAGCCGCAAGAGATGGCAACATCGTTGGGCTAGAGCCTCCTTTCAAGAATTGCTGGGGGAGTGCTAGATTTTGTTGAATAGAAATAATTTTCTATAATGTAATAATGATTTTTAATTTCTTTTGGGGTGAGCCATCGTCTCTGGGAGCGAGCCCCTAGACAAGTTCTTTTATTCCTGCGTCCGGTGTAAAAGTTACCTCTGTAAGAAACAAAAGTTTAATTCAAGAGGTCGCTGCCTGACTGTAAAAGCCAATCTCGCGTTAGATATAGTTGTGTTTGAGCCTAAGTTCTGTAGAAGGAATTGTACGGACCCTGAGAGGAGCAGGAATAATGTCCTCAGGCTGCACTTGGAGGGTGTGTGATGAAGGGCGCATCCATATTCAGCTCATAATTCCACTGAAATACAGCGTTGCAAATACGGCAGGTTTTCTGAAAAGGGAAGGGCATATTTTCAGAGATTAGCTCAAAGTAAAAAGGTTTTAGCGGACGGAATTTTGTGCCAAAGGCTATTGTAAGTCCGGCGGCTTGGATAAAGAAATGATACGAAGCTACATAAAGAACTCAAGACGGGAAGAGAAACGCCAAGACCAAATGAGATTGGAATGACTCTTGCTAATGCCTCTCTAGGAGCTTCCATCATGCCAACTGTTCTGCGGGTGTTTATTGGTTATTCATCCATATATTCAATAAGGATCTCCTGGGCACGGAAATGACAACAGATAATAATGCTGGTCAATTTAGTTGCCTGTTTTGGTTTCTGGTAATTGTATTGGTATTGTCTGGCTGCGGCGAAGGCGGCGGTAGCGGCAAAGGTTCTATTGTTGTGAGCACTAATGCTAATATAGACACTCCTACAAAGCCTGACCAGGATACAGGATCTGGCGGAACTGAGACAGAGCTTGATGGAAATGATGCTACATTAGATGATTGGCTTCGTAACGCCATTATTAAAAATGGTCTCACTGGCAATCCGGCTGCTCCCCGTCAGCGGCGTCAGCAAACGCCTGCAGAAGATCCTAAAATAAAATTGGGTCAATTATTGTTTTTCTCTCATTCTCTATCTGGCGATCTTACGTCCTCATGTGCTACCTGCCACACCCCTGATTTCGGTGGAAGCGACGCCCTTTCTCTGGGGATTGGAGTTTCTCCAATAGATTCCGCAAGGATTGGCCCTGTCCGTCGACTCGACATCAACAAGGATCTTGACCCGGCTGCTGATGGCGGGCCGAATATGCACCGCAATAGTCAGACGATTTTTAATGCAGCCTTGTTTGATCGTAGTCTGAGTTTCGACGGTCGGGTTTTTGTTCAGGATGATGATACTGCTACTGGTGGTAAGGGGCAGGAAATCCGGACGCCTGAAAGCGGTAATTTCCCTGATTTATCGGAGGCCAACGGCCTATTGGAAAACTTCGTCAAGTTTCCTCTGACCAACCACAACGAAATGCGGGCCTATCTGTTCAGTGCAATGTCCCAGGAAGAATACAGGGAGCACCTGGTTTCTCGCCTTCGTGGAGAAAAGGATAAGGCACTGTTGACTCCTGATGGACCTGAAAACTGGGTGACTCATTTCCGGCAAGCCTTCAATCAACCAAATGCCAGAGCTGAAGAGGTAATAACGCTTATCAATATTCAGCGAGCCTTGGCAGCTTACATCGAATCCATGATCTTCATCGAGTCACCTTGGAAACGCTATGTAGAAGGTAATGATAATGTGATTTCATTATCTGCAAAGCGTGGAGCTCGCTTGTTTTATGAGCCAATCGAAGAAGGTGGATTGGGATGCGTTAGCTGCCATAGCGGCGACTTTTTCACCAATGAAAATTTCTACAATACGGCTTTCCCGCAAATTGGGCGGGGGTTCATGCGTGCAGAAAAAGATGACATTGGCCGTTGGGCAAGTACAAGAAGAGAGGAAGACAGGTATGCTTTCCGGGTCCCCAGCTTGCTGAATATCGGCGTTACCATGCCATACGGTCATGCAGGCACTTTCGATCTACTTCAAGATGTTATTCGTTACCATGCACATCCGCGCCAGGGTGTAGAAAACTATGACTTTTCACTGGCTGGCCTGGCTCAGTTTCAGGGTGCATTGTCTTACGACTATGCGCTATCGCATACCCAGAAGGCGTTAAATGCGAGCAGTTTTTTGATCGCGGAACCACTTCTTCCTGGCAGGGAGCTGACCAGCCAGGAGGTGTCCGAGATCACCGCTTTTCTGCGTACGCTTACTGATGACTGCGTGAGGAATCATGCCTGCAGAAATCAATGGACTCCGCAGCTTGACGAAGATCCTGACGGCAATCTTCTCGTTAGTGGTGTTAATCCGGTGGCCGAGCCGGATTTACCGGTAGAGCCGGATCCAGATGAAAATCAACCACCAGCACAGCCTGGTGATTACGAAAAAAAAGTGCCTTTAAGCTTTACTACATCCCCACGCAATACGTTTGCTGAGCTTGAGCACTGTTCTGAAGAGCCCAATCAACATGCAATTAATGCGGGCTATGGTTTTGTACCACGGCACACGGCCTTATTCGGGCTTTATGACCCTTTTGGCAATCCTCTTCATCCACATGGTTTTGATGCCGAGACCTGGGATCTTGCTGGTGGCCTCACTGCTGAGCCGATCATGATCGCAGGCGGTGTAAGTGCGGGCTATCTGGATGATGACTGCTGGCTTGATCTTGCCTATGCCGGAGGTGGACGGTCTGGGATGGTATTTTATATCAACCGGGGAGGGCAGGCAGGTTTTGATTCACAGTCATTGCTTGACGGTGATCCGGGTGGAGGTTTTACCGGTGTTGCCATGGTTGATTTGAACGGTGATTATCGGCGGGACATGCTGTTCGGTAATATCAAGGATAAAAAACTACCGATTTATGCCATTAACGACCATGGCAGCTACTATAGAGCCGCTGACCTTTCCATCAGCCGTCATACTTATGGCATTTCGTTTGCGGACCACAACCATGATGGTTATCCGGAGATCTTCCTGGCTCATTGGTTCCCAGGTAATGTACTTACTGCGCCACTATTCTGGAAGAATAATGGCGGAGCGGAGCTGGAACATTACGATTTTGAAGCAGGACTGTCAGATGACACGCTCTCCCAGAACTGGAATTTTTCGCCGCAAGTTGGTGACTTTAATGGCGATGGGGAGCTGGATTTGTTGCTGGCGTCAGATTTTGGCACCAGTGTGGTGATGCAGGGTGCAGGCGACGGCACTTTTGTGAATATAACCGATAGATCCATCATCACCGATGAGAATGGCATGGGGTCCGCTCTCGGTGATTATGACAATGACGGCGATCTCGACTGGTTTGTCACTTCGATTTACGACCCTGATGGAGTGGCGGAGGCTAACTGGGGGGTAACAGGAAACCGGCTGTATCGAAATAATAGTAATGGTGGCGACATCTTACTTGAGAATGTAACTCAGGAAGCGGGCATTGCCGACGGGAATTGGGGATGGGGAGCTTGTTTTGCAGATTTTAATAATGATGGGTTTCTGGATATTTTTCATGTGAACGGCTTTGGGCATATTCCTGATAGCGCTGTTGTTGATAGCAAAGGTCAAAAAATTAAAGATAATGCTCAGTTGATTACTGAGGAATACCGGGGCGTCTTGCCCAAGTTGTTCATCAATCAGGGCGATGGGATGTTCCGTGAAAAGGCGATACTATGGGGGCTTGTGCTGCCAAGCGAGGGGCGTGGTATCACTTGTCTGGATTATGACCGTGACGGTGATATTGATATTGCCGTTTTAGACCATTCGAGGGGCTTGCAGTTTTTTAGCAACCAGACTGGCCATGGCCCAGGTAGGCGTTTTCTTTCAGTCAGATTGGTTGGCGAAACGCCAAATACCGAAGCTTTGGGAGCAAAGGTTCAACTGACGGCTGATGTGGGTGGTGATTTCGGTATGCAGACTCAAACTCGCGTCAGCATGGCCAACACCAATTTCAATGGCCAGAATCCGCCAGACTTGCATTTCGGTATGGGTGAAGCAGACAAAGCAAATATCTCGGTCATCTGGCCAGATAGCGCTCGCTGGCAGTGTGAGGGTATAAATACCAACCGCTTCATGATTCTTGATCAGCGCGAGCTTCATCCTGATTGTATAGTTCAGCCTTAAGAGGATCTGTTAACCAGTGGAGGGAGGTGCGATCGGGTTGGGTCGCGCTCCCGTTGGGAGCAGCCCAATATAATTGGTGAATAATTGAAGCTGGATTACTGCAACCGACGCTTCAATCCCTTCATTGCCAGCACCCTCGTGCTGATTTCCTCGATCGACAACTCAGTGGCATCCAGGTACGGGATGTTGTGCTTGTTGTACATGGCTTCCAGGGCTCTTAACTCCATATCGCACTGACGGAGGGAGGCATATTTGCTGCCGGCTTTGCGTTCGCTGCGGATGGCGCTGAGGCGGTCGGCGTTTATGGTCAGGCCGAAGAGTTTGTGTTTGTGCTCCATGAGCGGCTTGGGCAGACGAAGGTCGTCAAAGTCGTCTTCGGTGAGCGGGTAGTTGGCGGTGAAAAGACCGAACTGCAAAGCCAGGTAGAGGCAGGTCGGCGTTTTGCCCGAGCGGGACACGCCAATGAGGATGACGTCTGCCTGGTCGTAATGGCGGGTGCGGGCACCATCGTCGTTGTCCAGGGCGAAATGCACGGCGTTGATACGGATTCGGTAAGACTCCGCATCGCGGATGGCGTGGCTTTGATTGATCTTGTGGCTTGAGCGCACCCCCAGCTCGTCTTCCAGGGGGTTGAGAAACGCCCCGAACAGATCCAGTACCAGGCCGTCACAGCCGTGGAGCAGAGTTCGGTGGTCACTGTTGACCAGGGTAGAGAACACCACGGGCTTTTGGCCGTCTTCCCGGGACGCCTGGTTTATCCGTGCCACGGCTTCACGGGTCTGCTCATCCGACTGCACGAAGGGCAGGGTGATCTGCACGAACTCGATATCGCCGAACTGGCTGAGCATGCTGTGGCCGAGGGTTTCAGCGGTGATGCCGGTGCCGTCAGAGAGATAAAACGCCGTTCTTTTCATGGGGATCAGCCGTTTTCTGTGCCGCAGGAGCGGCGCTTGAGCCGCGTATTGACTTGCAAAAAGGCGTTGCCAGTCGTTCGCAGCTCAGGCGCCGCTCCTGTGGGGGTTCGTAAGTCATTGTTTTCAATGATGACAGTCTAGAGCTCGCCGTTGTCCGGGGCCAGTGCTATCTGCGAACTATTGGCCGGCAAATTCGGGAAATCCCGCCTGGGGCGTTGTCCCTGCCTTCACATCCTTCTAAACTGCGCCGCACAGGCTGGCCCAATGGTTAAATACCCTTTCATTTTCAATGGGATAGACAGGCCAGGCAAGTCGCAGCTCGCTGCAGATGCAGGGATTGACCAAAGTCGTACCCAAATTACGACGAGGGGCGGGCAAACTGTGTGGGTTTTGAGTAGAATGTCGGCTCGATTAGCGCCGGCTCAGGCCAGTAATCAACGGTAATACGTAAAAAGGAGACGACCTTGGCGGAATATGTAGTCTGGTTTCAGGACCTGGGGAAAAATGACGTTGAACGCGTAGGCGGCAAAAATGCATCCCTCGGTGAGATGATCAGCAATCTGTCGGCAGCGGGTGTCTCCGTTCCGGGCGGTTTTGCCACCACCGCTGAAGCCTTTCGCGAGTTCCTCGAGCACAACAATCTGACACAGAAGATCAATGACGCCTTGAGCGCTCTGGATGTGGATGATGTGGTCGCCTTGGCCAAGACCGGTGAGCAGATCCGCCAGTGGGTGGTGGATGCACCTTTCCAGCCCGCTCTGGATAGCGCTATCCGCGACGCCTATGCACAGATTGGTGAAGGCAATGCTGATCTGCCGGTAGCGGTTCGTTCTTCCGCTACCGCAGAGGACTTGCCGGATGCGTCCTTCGCCGGCCAGCAGGAAACCTTCCTGAATATTCGCGGCATCGACAGTGTGATGATTGCCGTCAAGGAAGTGTTTGCCTCCCTGTTCAATGATCGCGCGATCAGCTATCGCGTTCACCAGGGTTTTGACCACAAACTGGTGGCCCTGTCTGCGGGCGTGCAGCGCATGGTCCGCTCAGAAACCGGTGCCGCCGGGGTTATGTTCTCCATGGACACCGAATCCGGTTTCCGTGATGTGGTCTTTATCACTGCCTCCTACGGTCTGGGTGAAATGGTGGTGCAGGGCGCGGTTAACCCTGACGAATTCTACGTTCACAAAAAGACTCTCCTGAACAAGAAGCCTGCCATTCTTCGCCGTAACCTGGGCAGCAAGATGCAGAAGATGGTTTACGGTGCTGAAGCCTCTGCGGGCAAGTCCGTCAAGATTGTGGAAGTCGATACGGCAGAGCGCATGACGTTCTGTCTGAACGACGAGCAAATCGAGAACCTGTCCCGTCAGGCCATCGAGATCGAAAAGCACTACGGCATGCCCATGGATATTGAATGGGCGCTGGATGGTGACGACGGCAAGCTGTACATCGTGCAGGCCCGCCCGGAAACCGTGAAGAGCCGCTCCGATGTGAATGTGATGGAGCGCTACCTGCTCAAACAGACCGGCAAGGTATTGGTGGAAGGCCGCTCCATTGGCCAGCGTATTGGTGCCGGTAAAGTGCGCATCATTACCAATATCAAGGAAATGGACAAGGTCCAGCCTGGCGACGTGTTGGTCACGGACATGACAGACCCGGATTGGGAACCGGTCATGAAGCGTGCAGCAGCGATTGTTACCAACCGTGGTGGGCGCACCTGCCACGCGGCGATCATTGCCCGCGAACTGGGTGTTCCCGCCATTGTTGGCTGTGGCGACGCCACCGAAGTCCTCAGCGACGGTCAGGAAGTTACGGCCTCCTGTGCGGAAGGCGATACCGGCAAGATTTACGAGGGGCAGCTGGAATTCGATATTCAGCGCAACTCCATTGAATCCATGCCCAAACTGCCATTCAAGATCATGATGAATGTGGGCAACCCGGACCGTGCCTTTGACTTTGCCGGTTTGCCGAACCAGGGCGTCGGTCTGGCCCGTCTGGAATTCATTATCAACCGCATGATCGGTGTGCACCCGAAAGCGCTGCTGAACTACGATACCTTACCCAAAGATGTGAAGCAGAACGTGGACAAGCGCACCTCCGGTTACGGTGATCCGGTGGATTTCTACGTGGAAAAGCTGGTCGAGGGGATTTCCACCCTGGCCGCGGCTTTCCATCCGGAGAAGGTGATTGTTCGTCTGTCCGACTTCAAGTCCAACGAGTACGCCAACCTGATCGGCGGCAAGCTCTACGAGCCGGAAGAAGAGAACCCCATGTTGGGCTTCCGGGGTGCCAGCCGTTACATCAGCGAAAACTTCCGGGATTGCTTCGAGCTTGAGTGCCGCGCCCTGAAGAAAGTGCGTGACGTCATGGGCTTCACCAATGTGGAAATCATGGTGCCCTTCGTCCGGACTGTTGGCGAAGCCGAGCAAGCGGTTGACCTGCTGGCCAAGAACGGACTGAAGCGTGGTGAAAACGGTCTGCGCGTGATCATGATGTGCGAGCTGCCCACCAACGCGCTGCTGGCCGATGAGTTCCTGCAGCACTTCGATGGCTTCTCAATCGGTTCCAACGATCTGACCCAGTTGACGCTGGGCCTGGACCGGGATTCCGGTATCGTCAGCCATCTGTTTGACGAGCGCGATCCGGCGGTCAAGAAGTTGCTGAAGATGGCTATCGATGCCTGTAACGCCCAGGGCAAGTACATCGGCATCTGTGGCCAGGGGCCATCTGATCATCCTGATCTTGCCAAGTGGCTGATGGAGCAGGGCATCTCTTCCGTGTCCCTGAACCCGGATTCCGTCCTGGATACCTGGTTCTACCTGGCGGAGAAGCATGGCAACTGATTAGCCTGCTTGATCCATCTGGTGCCCCACGGCAAAGTAAAAAGCCCGCTATTGCGGGCTTTTTACGTTAGTGGCAATGTTGGCGACAAGACGCTTTGCAGCCGCTCATGCCTCTTGAAAGTGACAGCCTGATTGGAGCCTGATTGGGCGATGGGTTGAGGTGGCGTTGAGGCCGCCAGTCAAGGTCGCCGGGTGTATCGAATCGGAGAGAAGGGAAGCCATGTTTCATCGCCTGATCAGGACGCTGGATTTATATGATGGCTTGAGATTGCCCGTAAAAGTCGGTCGGCTTGAGCTTTTGCTGGTCCATGAAGAGGGCGAAACCCGGTTAATGCAGCGTCGCTGTCCCCATGCAGACTTTGCTCTGGATCGCTGCACAATCAGTCATGGGGAGCTTCGCTGCCCAGGGCATGGATTGACCTTTTCCCTGCGGAGTGGCCGCTGTCTCAATGGCAACTACCAGCTGCAGCAATACCGGATTGACTACGACGGCCCCTGGCTGGGTGTGGATTTGTCTCCCTAACCACCGGCTTCAACACAGAAAATCGGGCTGACTGAACAGGACGACTCTCTCTTCTTTTGGCGGCGCGGCACGTGCCAGAACGGCCAGACGTCTTATTGAGGGATGGGGGAGGCGTAGACCACTTTCTCGTCATCCAGGCCTGCGACAAAGTGGCTGCTGTAACGATGGCGCAGTTGTTTGACCTTACGCACATAGGCCTGGGTCTCCTTGAAGGGAGGGATGCCACCGTAGCGGCGCACATTCCCTTCGCCGGCGTTATAGGCCGCCAGGATATGATCCAGGGTAGAGAACTTGCCTTTCAAGTAGGCCAGAAAGCGGGTGCCGCCAAGAATGTTTTCACGGGCATCAAACGGGTTGCTGACTTTCAGATAGGCCGCCGTTTCGGGCATTAGCTGCATCAGACCCTGAGCTCCCACACGGGAGATGGCCTTCGGGTTAAACAGGGATTCCGCATGGATTACGGCTTTCACCAGCGCCGGGTCGACCCGGTGCTGGCTGGCTGCGAAAGTGATCAGGGTATCGTAACGGTCACGCTCTGCATCGCTTAGCGCACGGGGCTGGTAATTCCATCCCTTGCGGATGGACAGCAGAGTATGGCCACTGCCAACCCGGTCCTGTGGCTGGTCCGTGAACAGAATGGTGCCATCGGCGGCGCGATACTTGTAGATATCGCTTGCCGCAGCACTTGAAAAACTGATCATGCCGCTCAATAGCAGAGCCAGCAGCCCGGTCAGTCGCATTGTGTCCCGTTCCCCATTGGATGCGTGCTGTTTCAGACGCGTTATTGTTTTCGTGAAATGCCTTACCAGGCTATATCCAGACTATATAGCAACAGATTAGCATTTCTGATGGACGTTACCCCCATGGTACCGCTGCGCCCGTTGATGTTGACCCCAGTTCGATAAAGGGTCATTTTCACGTGCTGAGCGTCGCGGCTGATCCAAGCCAATCATACTATCGCTGCGGTCATAGCCCAAGTGACCTGGCACACATTCCGGTTTGTCCCTGCTATTGCCGTTTGCTATGGGTGGTATCAGCGGGGACGTCTTGTGAATCTTCTCGCACTGCGCACAATGGGGTCTAACTTGAAGGAGTCAGCAGTGACAAAAGAATTCGACCTGGTGGTAATCGGGGCCGGTTCCGGCGGTGTTCGAGCGGCCCGTATGGCGGCAAGCCACGGTGCGCGGGTAGCCATCATTGAAGAGCGGTTTTTTGGCGGCACCTGCGTGAATGTGGGTTGTGTCCCCAAGAAGCTGTTTTCCTACGGGGCGCATTTTCCTCAGGAATTTACCCTGGCAGAGGATTTCGGTTTTACGCTCAAGGGCTGGTCCTTTGATTGGGCAACCCTGCGAGATAACAAAAGCCGGGAAATCCAGCGCCTGAATGGTATTTACCAGCGAATTCTTGACCAGGCCGGGGTTACCGTTTTTGAGGGACATGGCAAGGTGCTGGGCCAGGGGCGCGTTGCGGTGGATGACCAAGAGCTGAAAGCGGCGAACATCCTCGTCGCTACCGGCGGCAAGCCTTATGTGCCGGAGTTCCCGGGCTCAGAATTGGCCCGAATCTCTGACGACCTTTTCTACCTGGAGGCGCTGCCTGACACGGTGGCAGTGGTAGGAGGAGGCTACATCGCCACCGAATTCGCTGGCATCCTGCACGGGCTGGGCTGCCAGGTAACCCAGATTTACCGCGGTGACCTTTTCCTGCGCGGATTTGACGGCGATATCCGGCAGTTTGTGGCAGAGCAAATGCGCGGGCAGGGCGTGGACCTGAAGTTCAATGCCGACGTGAGCCGTCTTGAAGTCGTGGGCAGCGGCAAACAGGTCACCTATCATGATGGCAGCCAGCAAACCTTCGATGAAGTGTTTTACGCCACCGGCCGTGTGCCGAAGCTGGATGGCCTGTTCGCAGACGGTGCTGTTCCGGCATTGACGGATAAAGGGGCGATCCAGGTCGATGCCGGGTTTGCCACTTCCATTCCCGGGCTTTATGCCTTGGGGGATGTGATTGACCGTGTTCAGCTGACACCTGTGGCACTATCTGAAGGGATGTGGCTGGCTGCAAAATTGTTCGGAGAGAACAAGCCGTCATCGCACATGGATTACCGCCATATCGCTACCGCCGTGTTCAGCCACCCCAACATTGGCACCGTCGGCCTCACCGAGGAAGATGCGTTGCGGCAGACTCCTGCCGTCCGGGTTTACAAAAGTGGTTTCCGCCCCATGCGCTATACCTTGGGTGACAAACAGGAGCGCAGCTTTATCAAGCTGATCGTGGACGATGAAAGCGACAAGGTGCTCGGGTTGCATATGGCCGGGGAGGACGCGGCGGAAATCACTCAGGGATTTGCCGTGGCCATCAAGATGGGGGCCACCAAGGCTGATTTTGACGCCACGGTGGGCATTCACCCCACGGCGGCGGAAGAGCTGGTCACCATGCGTCAGGGAGAAAGAGTTACCGCCTGACGATCAACCTATCGTTTCCCGAGACGTAGGCGCGTCCCTGGCGGCGCGCCTACGGTCCGGGTGTCAAATTCTCTCCAGTGTTACAGGTAACCCATCCCCGGGAACCGGCAGGCTGGTGGTATCCACCGGCATTTCGTAGTCCTGTGGCACAGTCCAGCGGTAATTGAGCAGCACCTGGTGAAGAATGGCCTTCACCTGCATCTCCGCAAAGTGCAGCCCGATACATTTGTGGGCGCCGCCGCCAAACGGTACCCAGGCATAGGGATGCACCTTGTCTTCCCGGCGAGCGTCGCTGAATCGCTCCGGATCAAACTTTTCCGGTTCCGGCCAGTACTCCTCCATGTAGTGCGTGAAGTAGGGCACCACGTTAATGAAGCTGCCGCGGGGGATAAAGAACCCTTCGTACTCCACATCCTTGACTGTCTTGCGAGGCAGGGAGGGCACCGGAGCGCAGAGCCTAAGCGCCTCTTTCATGGCCATGCCGATGCCCTCAAGCCGGGGCAGATCCTCGTAGTCCAGACAGGTTTTGCCGAGGGCCTGGCTTTCTTCGCGCAGACGTTCCTGCCATTGCGGATTCTTGGCCAGATAGTAGAAGAGGGTGGAAAGCGTGATGGTGGAGGTGTCGTGTGCCGCCATCATCAGAAAGATCATGTGGTTGACCACGTCGTCATCGCTGAACTGCTCACCCTCTTCGGTTTCGGCGTGACACAGAACACTGAACAGATCGGAATCCCGGCTTTGGCGTTTTGCGGCAATTTCCTTGCGGAAAAAAGCTTCCAGAACCTTTCGGCCCTTCAGTCCTTTTGACCAGCGCAAACCGGGCACACTGGTGCGCACGATCGCCGTGCCGGCGCGAACGGTATCCACAAAGGCGCGATTGATGTCGTCAGCCTCCGGGCCCAGCTCATAGCCCATGAACACATCCGTGGCCAGGTCCAGAGTGAGTTGTTTTACCGCATTGAGCACGTGGAAATCGGGGATCGATTTCCAGGGGGCAATCCCGGTGGTGATGTGCGGGCCCATTCTGTCCAGGTAGCCTTTCAGCACCTCGCGGTTGAAGGCCTGTTGCATGATCTTCCGGTGCCAGCGATGCTCCTCGAAATCCAGCAGCATGATGCCGCGGTGAAAAAAACGGCCGATAAAGTAATCCCAGCCCTGATGATTGGAGAACAGATCGCCGCGGTTGAGCATAACGAATTGATTGGCATCAGGACCGAGCAATTGCACCATTTTCAGCCCGAAAACGCTGGTCCAGGACACGGGGCCGTATTGGTCATACCGCTTGCGCATCAAGCCGATGGGGTCGCGCATGAAGGAGAGGGTGTGGCCAATTAGCGGCAGCCCCTTGTCACCGGGTACGGCCCGAAGCGGGCTTTGGGTGGGCACGGGGCAAAACGGTTGCGACATGAATCTCTCCTCATAAACAGTCCGTTTACTATTAGCCTGATAGCGCCTGAACCTCAACACAACTAAACAGATTTCGTACTGGCATTTCCTGGGGAACGGCGAGTCTGAACCGGCAATCGGATGCTTGCAGAGGGTGAGCTTCCACAGCGCAGGTCCGCGGTTTTCTCCTTTTGAAGCACCACGCTGACAATAGCTGTATGGCTTTCTCTGGATCGCATTGATTGCGAATGCACGAGTTTGGCCAGGGGCATGTGTTGTTTTTTTGATCGGCAGGACCCGGGCAGCCCAAGGGGCGTGGCTGTGGGCAGTCACTAAAGGGTTATGCACCCGGTTATCCACAGAAACTGTGGATAGAAAAAGAGGGCCCATGGACACTGGGAGAGCCAGTACGGCCTGTGTATGATTCGGCAACAAACAAAATTCCTGCAGATGCCTGCCTGGTTCGCGTTGAACCGTCTTTCCGGTCAAAGGGGCCTGTCGCCTGATTCGAATCGAATCGGGGCCAGAGCGCCAATGCCCGAACGCGCAAGCCCCGGCGGAACGGGTTCTGCAGTTGATCTGCCAGTCTGCTGTATTAAGGAGAACAAGGAATGCGTCGTGTGGTCTTTAACCAGAAAGGGGGCGTGGGGAAATCCAGCATCACGGTAAACCTGGCTGCCATCAGTGCTGCCGAAGGCAATCGCACCCTGGTGGTGGATCTGGATCCGCAGTGTAATGCCAGCCAATACCTGTTGGGGATGCCTGCCTACAGCAATGGTGAGGGCCCCAAACCCAATATCGGTACTTTCTTTGCCCAGACGCTATCGTTTCGGTTGAAAGAGAAGGACGCTCGCGAGTACGTGCATGCCACTCCTTTCGAGAACCTGTTTGTTTTGCCTTCGGATGGTGAGCTGGGCGAAATCGAGCATATGCTCGAATCCAAGCACAAGATCTATAAGCTCCGGGGCCTTCTGAAAAGCCTGGCAAAGGATTTTGACGCGATCTTTGTGGATACTCCGCCGGCCTATAACTTTTATACCCTCTCCGCCTTGATTGCGGCGGACCGGGTGCTGATTCCTTTCGATTGTGATGCCTTCTCCCGCAAAGCACTGTACACACTGCTGGAAAATATTCAGGAAGCCCGGGAGGACCATAACGACGAGCTTCAGGTGGAAGGGATTGTGGTCAATCAGTTCCAGCCCCGCGCCCGATTGCCTCAGGAGCTGGTAGCATCCTTGGAAGAAGAGGGCCTGCCCATGTTGAGTAGCAAGCTCTCTGCCAGCGTGGTCATGCGGGAATCCCATGAACAGGCCACACCGCTGGTGAATTTGCAGCCCAAGCACAAGCTGACCGAGGAATACCGCGCACTGTTCCACGAGCTCAATGGCCGCTAATCCATTTCGTCGCCAGGCCACCCGCCGCGCCGAACGTATATTGCGTTCGGCCACCGCCAGTCGCTGGTTGGCCAGGGCGGTGTTCAGCCGCTCTGATCAGTTGCAGCAACGGCTGGGCGAGGCGGCAGGGCAGCTCAAACTCCTGGCCGCGATGCTGCTTGATTGGGCCACAGGGCGCTATCGGCAGGTACCCTGGGCAACCCTGCTGACCATCACCGGGGCGTTGGTGTACTTTTTGATGCCTCTGGACGCCATTCCTGACCCGATTATCGGCCTAGGTCTGCTGGATGATATGGGGGTGCTTGCCAAATCCTGGCAATTTGCCCGCCAAGACATTGAAAGCTACCGAGAGTGGCGTGATAGAAAGGGGGATATCCGTGCCGACGAGAAGCAGGACTGACGACAGCGACGCCATCTTCAAGCCGGGTTTTAATGGCCGCGGCAACCTGGTTTACGAACCCTTGTCAGTGCTGAGCCTCAGCCAACGGCTGGGACGGCTGCGCTATGCCTGTTACCAATTTGCCGCATGGTTCACGGGGTTTTTGCTGATTGCCCTTGCCATGCTGCTTTCCGTGGAGCTTGTCCCTGGCCTCGTCGGTATTGGTGTCACGCTGATAGTCGGGCTGCTGTTATTGCTCTACACGGTGGGGCTGATGGTGCGCCGGCTTCATGATATGGATATGAGCGGCTGGTGGGCGCTGCTGTCCCTGGTCCCTGTGCTGAATCTGCCCTTTCATCTATTCCTATACCTGGGTAATGGCAGCAGCTCCATGAACCGCTACGGCACGCCGAACCCGCTACCGAGCGGTATTGTTATGCTGTTCGGCGGACTGTTCTGGTTTATTAATGTGTTTTCGATTATAGCTACCATCGCCTTCATGGTAATTGCGTGGCTGGCTCCGGAATGGTTGCTGCCCTACCTGTCACAAATACCGGATAGTTGGTCGGCTTCGGGTCGCAATTGGATGGAGGTATTTTGATATCAATGTCAGGTTCCTCTCTCTTACGAATTTTGTGATAGTGTTTACTATAATTTCGTCATTGCTTGCCTGGGGCAGGCTTGATCAGAGCAAAAACAAACAACACACAACAACAATTAGCGATCTGGAAAAGGGAGTAGTTATGGGCAAGCGTCTGCTGGGGAGCCTTTTGGCCATCGCCTTGCTGCCAGTGCAGGGGATGGCAGCCATCACCAATGCCGATCTTGAAGAGTTCGAATTATCACTGTGGAAAGTGCGCACAAACTTTTTTATGCTGACAGTGATGACAGGCAGTGATACCTACGCCTCGGAACTGAACAAGACGATCTCACAGGCCAGTCAGGCGCTTTCCAATTTGAAAGCCAGTGCGGAAGGCAGTGAAGAGCGTCAGTTTGTCATGGACCTGGAAAAGGACTGGGCTCTCTACATGGACGCTGCCAAAGGCAACACTATGGCAGAGCAAGGTTACACCAATGCCTACGTCATCAAGGACGTGAATGAGCTTCCCGCCATCATGGCGGAAAAAATGGATACCTTTGGGAATGCCTCAGGTGGACAGTACGATGAGATTCGTGAGCTCTCCGCCTATCTGCAGCGGATGACATCGGAATACCTGAATGTGGCTGCGGATCCGGCCGGCGGTATGGCTGCGGGTTCCGATGAGGGGCGGCTGGATTTCAAAAATGCCGTACCGGAATTCGAGAAGATGCTTAAAGCGGCCCAGACCCAGTATGCCGGCGATGAAGCCATGACCCGGGCACTGGACCAGGTAGCGGTAAAATGGAAATTCATTCGTCAGTCCATGGTGAAGTTCTATGAAAATGCGGTGCCGTTTCTTATCTACCGCTATACCCGGCAGATGGTAGATACCATGGAGCAGGCGATCAGCCTGGCTTCAACGGATATGGCCAAGCCCACCTTTGGGCCCGTTGAATAGTCACAACGGCCATTATTCAGATACATTGTGCCCCCGCTAACGGCGGGGGTTTTTCATGGGGTTGAAAGAGGATATCGGGGTGAAAAAACAAGGACTGTGTGTGTTTGCGGGTGCACTGATGTTGGCTGTTTCCGGTGCACAAGCGGCACTGTCTGCAACGGAGCTTGCGATGCTGGAAGCGGATGCCTGGCGTGCCAGGATGGGATTTCATCTGCTCTCGATTCGTGGCGACAACCCGGAAGATCGTGCGGCCCTGCGCCAATTGCTGGAAGCCGGCGAGGGCCGTGTGGCTGAATTGAAATCCCAGGCTGAGGGTGACGAGGTGTCTCAGGCTAACGCCTTTGGCCAGGCCTGGAACGATCTTTCCCGCCGGGCCATGGATAACCCGCTGGCGTCTCTCGGCTATGCCGATTACGGTGCCATGAGCGAGATGAATACCACGACGCTGGCAGTGGCCGAATTGGCAGAACAGGCGCAAAGTGCCCCTGACGCCCAGTATCTGGATATTGCGGATTTGTCGGTATCCATGCAGCGGCTGGCCAGTGAGTATCTGGCATTGGCTGCCTTCCCGTCAGCGGGTTTGCCCACCGGTACCGGGTTGGCGCCGCTGGATTTTGCCCTTGAAGCAAAAAGTATCGATGACACGCTGAGCCGCCTCAAGAGCCGCTATGCCAGCGATCCGCAAGCGAATGAGGTTCTGGCTTTTGTCGAGCAGCGCTGGGTTTTCGTCCGGGGCACCATTCCGCGAATGAACGAGCAGGATACCAACAAGGTGCCGTACCTGTTTTACCGATATGCCACCCAGATAGCAGAGCGGGTGGATGAGTTGGTCGCGCCCTGAAACCTCGCGCCGCCGCTTGGCAAGGGACTATTGAGACAGGCACTCCCTTTTACAGCGTTCCCGTCTCGCTGCTGAACAGATCCCGCATCAATCAGAACGGGTGGCCAGCCAGTCCGCACTGATCCGCCAGGCGTGGCTCGGCGCCTTGGAACCGGAGAACACCCCGGCGTGACCGCCGGGGACTTCCTCGAATCGCTTCTCCTGGCTACCGACTAGCCGCAAGACTTCCCGGGCCGCGCGCAGGCTGACGATATTGTCAGTGGTTCCGGCAAAAGCCAGCAGATCCTGGTGAATGGCGGAGAAGTCCACACTGCGCCCTCCGACACGGATTTTTCCCTTGGCCAGGCTGTTCGCCAGAATCATCTTCTCGATCACTTCCCGCACCACCGCGCCCGGGTAATCCACCATATCGTTGAACCATTGGCCCATGGTCATGTACTCGGTGACGTATTCCCGGTCGGCGATATTCTTTACCAGATCCAGGTAAGCCTGAACCACCCCCGGCGGGTTGGTCATCTTGAATCCGAATCTGAGCAGCCCCGCCGGGATATGGAACAGCTTGTCGTCCAGGGGGGAAAGGCGCACCTTGAACCAGTCGTGGGCTTGCATGGCCGGAATGGAGGCCAGGCCCAGAGCCTTGCCGAAGGGGCCGCTCTTGTGGAAATTCACCGGGCTGGCAATCGTGATCAGGCTGCGCACCGGGGCATCCGGGTGTCCGCCCAGATACATGAGGCAGAGCAGGCCTCCCATGCAGTAGCCCAGCAGATTGACCTGTTCCTGACCGGAGTGGGCTTTCACTGTGTCCACTGCCGCCGGCAACCAGCGGTTCACATAGGTATCCAGATCCAGGCTGCGCTCCGCCTGGGAGGGTTTGCCCCAGTCCACCAGATAGACGTCATAGCCCCGGGCCATCAGATAGCGGACCATGGAGCGGTTCGGCATCAGATCGTAGGTCCAGCACTGGATGCCCAATGCCGGCACCAGAATCAACGGGGTGCGGTATTTGTTGCGTTCTACCGGCATCATTTCGTCGTTGACCGGGATTTCGCTCATGGGCGGCAGGCTATAATGGCGAACGGCCATGATGCCGTCCCGGTAGATTTCATCCCAGGGGCATTTGTCGATCTGGATAAACCGTTGCGGATGCCGCCGACGCTCGACGATATGCCCAACGGCACGCAGACTGGTTTTCAAACGGGATGACGTCGCCATGGGCGGCCTCCGACAATCAGGGGGGATGAAATGCTAGCGGCAGGGCAACGTATTACCATGGTGAAAAAGTAACACTTTGCAGATTAATGTCGACTCGTTAATCTATCGCGCCCGACGCACAGGAGGCATTGGCCGTCGTGACAAACTCATCATTACCTTACACCCGCCTGGATGTCTGTAACCGTTTTCTGGAGTCGGTGAGACACTCGGTGGTACTGGGACTGGAAGTCCTCAGCGCAGAAGAACACGCTGTCAGG
Source organism: Alcanivorax sp. HI0007 (assembly GCF_001635525.1). Classification (NCBI taxonomy): domain Bacteria; kingdom Pseudomonadati; phylum Pseudomonadota; class Gammaproteobacteria; order Oceanospirillales; family Alcanivoracaceae; genus Alcanivorax; species Alcanivorax sp. HI0007. The sequence continues at coordinate 46,856 of NZ_LWEJ01000074.1, read as the reverse complement.
GTAAGGGTTCCCTGGCGAGAGGATCTGGTGGGTAACCCGGAAACCGGCGTCATGCATGGTGGCGCCATCTTCGCCATGATGGACCATGCTGGCGGTATGGCAGTGACCTGTCGCACCTTTCCCACGTTCGAAATCACCCCCACCATCGACTTTCGCGTCGACCACCTTCGTGGACCGGCCAAGGGTGCTGCGGTGGTTTGCGAAGCCACCTGTTACCGGCTCACCAACCATGTGGCCTTTGTCCGCATCACCACCTGGGAGGAGGGCGCCGAGGACGAGCCCATCGCAACCGGTCTGGCAACCTACACCCGGTTGAAAATTGAAACTGCTGGCAAGGTGGTGGGGCAATGAAAGCACTGAAAACCCTGATTGAAGAATGCCGAGCCGGCGAGGCGGACTACCAGAGCCTGATCGACCGGGTACCCTATGCCCGCTTTCTGGGTATCCAGGTGGTGGCACAAGGGGACGAGCTGACCTTTGTGTTGCCCAAGCATGACAATGTGGTGGGTAATCCGACTCTGCCAGCCTTGCATGGCGGGGCCGTGGCAGGCTTCATGGAGCAGGCAGCGATTATCTTTATCCTGTTGCAAATGGGGGAGCCACGGGTCCCCAAGACCATCGATTTCACCATCGATTACCTGCGAGCCGGGCTTTTCCGTGACACCTATGCGGAATGCAGCGTCACCCGACTGGGCCGACGGATAGCCAATGTGCATATCAGCGCCTGGCAAAAAAACCGCCAGGAACCGATCACCATTGCCCGGGCGCATTTCCTGCTGTCCGATGATGCGGGCTGATCCCGACGGATTGAGGCCCGCTTCTTTGTCCAAGAGACCGCGCCCTGAGGTCGGGCGCGGTGCTTGGCACCGTAATTAACACGACTCGCCTGTCCGTTATCCATGTTCTGGTAGCGGATGCATCCTCCCGCTGCTTGCCTCCGTTAGTCTTCCCTGGTCCGTACCGCGATTGTGATTTTGCGCCAGCCCGCAACCCGATTGTCATAACGCGACATTGTCCCGGCAAACACTTCCGCCTAGCGTTTAAGTGAACCTGTTCGGAGCGCACCGTTGCGTTCCGGGGTGTGCGCTACAACGCTAAAAAGGGTGTATCCATGAAAATAACCAATGTCACCTCGCCACCAACTTCCGTGAGCATCTACGACAACTGGGACGGCCCCGGCTCCGACGATATCGAAGACAAGCTGACACCGGGCCACGTGCAGGATGTGGTGGAAATCTTCCAGACCCCGCTTACCGGTCACTATAACTGGGACTATTCCAGTGCCGATGGCCGTATCCGCAAGTTGTATCGCCTTGGCAAGGAGCTGAACTGGAATGCAGACATGGATCTGGACTGGACCCAGACCTTCCCCAGGAGCGAGGTTCCTCTCGATCAGGCCTTTAATCCGTTCAACGGCTGGCCCACGTTTGAGGCACTGAGCGATGACGAGAAACTGCGTTTTGGCTGGCACAACCTGGCCTGGATGCTGGCTCAGTTCATGCACGGGGAGCAGGGCGCACTGCTGGTGGCATCGCAATTAGCCAGTTGCGCGCCGTCCTACGATGCCAAGCTCTATGCGGCGAGTCAGACTTTTGACGAGGCCCGGCACGTTGAAGTGTTCACCCGGTACCTGCAGGAAAAGATCGGCATCCTGTATCCGGTGAACCCCAACCTGAAAGCACTGCTCGACAAGATCCTTTCCGATCCGCGCTGGGACCTGAAATTCATCGGCATGCAGATCATCATTGAGGGCCTGGCTCTGGCGGCCTTCAACACCCTCAAGCTGACCGCCCATGACCCGCTTCTCAAGCAGATTATCCACCTGGTGATTCGCGATGAAGCACGCCACGTTACCTTTGGCGTCAATTACTTGGAAGATTTTGTTGAGACTCTTTCTGAAGCGGAAAGGGAGGAGCGCGCCCACTTCGCGTTTGAAGCCTGCGTGGTCATGCGCGAACGGCTGATCAGCACCGAGGTCTTTGAGCACTTTGGCTGGGATGTGGAAGAGGCCCGTGAGCAGGTGCTGTCTTCCACCATCATGGCCCAGTTCCGCAATCTGCTCTTCACCCGCATCATGCCCAACCTGAAACGTATCGGCCTGCTCACCGAGTCAGTGCGCCCCCGTTTCGAAGAGCTGGGCATCCTGCAGTTCGAGAATCTGGTGGATGACGGCGAAGTGGATTGGGCAGAGCTGTCGAAACCTCTCTACGACGAAGTTTCCTGAGGGCTGTTTCTGTAGGCTCTTACAAAGCCCATGGACAGCGTAGGGTGCACTGAGCCTAAGCGAACTGCACCGATCTGGGGGCTCGGTGCATCCTACGTTTCATTACACGCTCTCCACGTTGACCATTCCCTGCCGGACCGGTTTGGCCAGCGCCTGAGAGGTCGCTTTATAAGCCTGCTGTAACGCCACGGGCCCCTGTTCCAGCTTCCCCGGACCGCTGCGGGCCAGGCCGTCAATGGCCAGGGTGATCAGGTTGGGGCGCAAAGGGGCCTGCAAGGCAGGGCTATTGGCCCGACGCCACGGGGATCGGGATTGCAGATGGTGATAGAGTACGCGCTCGCCGGGCCAGGTGCTGGCCAGGCCATGTCGGTCAGCAATGCCGCCATCCCAATAGTAGTCACCGTCAATGCGTGCCGGTTGAAACAGGAACGGCACGGCGCAAGACGCATAAACGGCCTCGATGGGATCTCCCGCATTCAGCACCCGCGTGCGGCGGGTACCCGCATGCCAGGCAGACAGGGCCACCGGGGTGGGGCTGTCTGCCAGATCGGTCAGCGTCAGCATCTCCCGCAGCAAACTGCGGAAACGTTTGCCGGCAAGCAGTCCCAGCCCGGGGGCAGGGTCCCAGAAATGCTCCCGGCACAGACCTGTCAGGGTAAGTTCCATTTTTTCCGGGCATGCCTGACCGGCCATGCAGGCTGACACCAGGGCTCCGGCACTGGAACCGCAGTAACGCGCTGGCGCCAAATCATGTTCTTTCAGGGCTTTGACGACACCAAAATGGGCAAAAAAACCAAAAAAACCGGACGACATGGCCAGGGTGAAGGGGCGATCTGCCAGCCATTCAGCCAGGCTCGGGGCGGGATATGTCTTCATTGAATGCTTCCTCTGCGGCGACAAACCCTAACCCGGGGACCCTCAGCCACACAATCCTGCTGACGGCCGTGGCCGTGACGGCCCTGGGCCAGACCCTGGTATTCACGCTGCTGCCCTCTCTGGGGCGGGCCACGGGCCTGGCGGAAATGCAGGTGGGGCTGATTATCAGTTGTTCCTCACTGGTTTTTGCGCTGGCCAGCCCGGTGTGGGGCACCCTCAGCGAATCCCTGGGGCGAAAGCGGGTGCTGGTGATCGGGCTCAGTGGCTATTCCCTGGGCACACTGATGTTTGCGCTGGTGTTTGATATCGGCCTGCACGGTGGCCTGGCGGGCGGCCTATTGGTGGCCGGGCTGGTGTTAAGCCGCATGCTGCAGGCAGCAATCATGGCCGCTACACCGGCGGCTGCCGCTGCCTACACTGCGGATATAACTACCCCGGAGCAGCGCACCCAGGGCATGGGCCGTATCGGTGCGGCCAACAACCTGGGCACGGTTATCGGCCCCGTGTCCGGTGGCCTGCTGGCAGCGGTGGGGCTGGTTTTCCCGCTCTATGGCGTGGCTGCCCTGACGGCGTTGATGGCACTGGCCACCGCATTGTGGCTGCCTGCCTCGCCCCATCAGCCCACCGCGAGAACCGTATCACTGGCCAGGGTGCTGCGTAGCGGATTGGGTGCCTATGCGGACCCGCGATTGCGGGATCTTCTGCTCACCGGGGTGATGCTGTTTATGAGCTTTGCGCTGATTCAGCAAACCCTGGGCTTTCTGTTTCAGGATCAGTTTGGATTATCGCCGGCCGCTGCGGCGCGTGCTCTGGGATTAACCATGATGGCGGCGGCGGTGACCTCGTTGGTCGGTCAGATTGTGGTCGTGCAATGGTTGCGTGCCCCGGCGACCTTGCTGGTGATTCTGGCGGTGCCCGCAATCGGTCTTGGTGCGTTGATATTGTGGCTGGCTGATCAGCAATGGGTAATGAGTGTGGCGGTTTTGCTGGTTGGCCTGGGGCTGGGCTTTGGTATGCCGGCGATCATGTCTCTGGCCAGCCTGCGCGTCAGCAGCGAAGAGCAGGGCAGGGTCGCCGGCCTGGCAAGTGCCTGTCCGGCCCTGGGTTTTATTCTTGGGCCCCTGGTCGGCACCGGGTTGTATACCCTGGATCATCGCTGGCCCTATCTGCTGGTCTTGTCCCTGATGGTGCCGCTGACCTGGCTGGCCTGGCGGCTGGTGCGTTCCGCGGCTGACAATGCGTAGGGAGTCAGTGGCGAGGTCAGAGTTTCGAGTTGCGAAAACCGGTCAAGAATACTTCAGCCTCGTAGGGTGCACTGAGCCTAAGGCGAACTGCACCATCCCCGGTGCCGAATCGGTGCAGTTTGCCTAGGCTCAGTGCACCCTTCGGAAATACCGGATGTCATAGGCCAGATCGAGTCAGGCGTTTAGCGACAGAGATTTCCATAGATGGGCCGCCAGCAGGCTGCGCCAGGGGCGGAAGTCTGCCAGCCAGGTTTCGGCTTCCCGGGCGGTCGGCGGAGTGACATCACCCTGTAATTGTTGGATTGCCCGGCGCACGGCCACATCCCCGTGGAGGCTGCCGTCCATCCATGCGTAGCCCCGCAGCAAGGCATAGTGAACACTCCATGGACCCAGCCCTCGTATCTCCAGCAAGGTCCTGCGCAGGGTTTCCAGCTCGGCTGCCGCGATGGGCCGCTCAGGCAGAAGCGCCTCGTCGAGACAGCGTCGGGCGACAGTCAGCAAGCAATCTGCTTTGCTGTGGGACAGGCCACAGTCACGCAGGGTACCCGCGTAGACCTGGGCGATATCCCTGGCATCGGGATAACAGTAAAGCCCGGCACTGTGCCTGCGGCCGGTTGTCTGTATCAGACGCCGACGGATGGAAACGGCAGCCGCCACACTGATCTGCTGGCCGATGATCGCCCAGCTGAGTGCCTCAAACGGCGAGGCGGATTGTGGTATCCGCAATCCGGCCTGGGAGCGGACCAGGGCGCCGACGAGGGGATGCTTGTCCGCCTGGGTCTCGAACTCCCGTGTGGGTTGATCGAGACCGAGCAGATGTCGCACCAGGTCATCCTGGCAAGGCGACGTCTGTGGCATTTTCCCGTCAGAGTGAAAGGTCACATGGGCCCGGGCCGGTTCATGGAATTCCACTGTCAGTAAGACAGGCGCCTGTTGCCAAATGAATGCTTTGCGCAATGTGCTCGCATCCACGGTTTCAGCTACTGCCTCCACATCCCGCCGGTGAAAATCCAGAAAGGCCTGGTGATCGAAATCCTCAGGGAGCAATACACTCCGCCGGTCAGTCATTTGTCACACTCACTGGCCCTGATAACCCGTTCGCGCTTGAGCAAGACACGCTTGCGTTCGACTCCCCAGCGATAACCGGACAGATGACCATCCCGTCGCACAATACGGTGGCAGGGAATAGCTACGGCAAGCGTGTTGGCGGCGCAGGCCGACGCCACTGCCCGGGCCGCACTCGGCTGGCCGATTTTCTCCGCCAGCTCCTGATAGGACAGGGTGGTGCCCGGTGGTATTTGTCGAAGCGCCTGCCAGACCCGTTGCTGGAATGCAGTGCCACGAATATCCAGCGGCAGCGACAGGCCTTGCCGCGGATCTTCGATCAGCGAAATCACTTGGGCCACTTTGTCATCAAATGCCCCATCCGGAGGGAGAAGCTCGGCACCGGAAAAGCGTTGCTGAAATTCTTCCAATAGTGCTTCAGGCTCATCGCCGAGGCTGATGGTACAGAGGCCCTGGGAGGTTTCTGCCACCAGCAGGCTGCCCAGACTGCATTCCGCGATGGCAAAGCGGATAGCGGTACCCTTGCCCGCGGAGCGGTACTGGCCCGGGCGCATGCCAAGCATGTCCTTGCCCTGGGTATAAAGCTGACTGCTGGACTCCATGCCGGCGTCCTCCATGGCACCAATGATGGAAGTGTGGCGCTGTAAATTTCCGCACAGGCGTCGTCGGCGCACCGCCAACGCATACTCCCGGGGAGTCAGACCGGTGACGGCCTTGAACTGGCGTTGCAAATGGTAGCGTGACCAGCCGCATTGTGCGGCCAGTTCTTCCAGGGTAGGTAGAGTGTGGCTGTGTTCAATGTGCCGACACAGGGCGGTTACGGTGGCGGTTACCGGCGAGCCTGCCACAGAAAGGGGGGTGCAGCGACGACAGGGGCGAAATCCCGCCTGCAAGGCTGCGGTGCCATCAGGAAAAATCCGCACATTTTCCACATTGGGACGTCTTGCCGGGCAACTGGGCCGGCAAAAAATGCCGGTAGTGATCACCCCATAGACAAAACGCCCATCCGCGTTGCGGTCCCGTTCCAGGATGGCCTGCCACTGTGTGTCTGTCACCGGCTGAGAGGCTGTCACCACGATCTGTTCCTTCATTGTTTCCGTCACGAGTCTGAACGGATCATGGCGCGAAGGAAATCGTGATGCACTCTGGATGTTGCGGGGGAATTGAAAAAAGCGGCGGGAATGGGAGGTGGGTGAGGGCACCCACCTCCACACGAACCTGACTACCTTACTCGGTGTAGGGCAGCAGGGTCAGTTCAACGCGGCGGTTCTGTTCACGACCGCTGGCGGTGCTGTTGCTGGCAATAGGCTGGGTTTCGCCGAAACCGACGGTGTCCAGACGCACTTGCTCAACGCCGAAACCGCTGAGGATATTGGCCACGGACTGGGCGCGCTGCTGGGAAAGCATCAGGTTGTACTTGTCACCGCCGGTGCTGTCGGTGTGACCGGCCACCTGGATCATGGTGGACTTGTATTCCTTGAGGACCTCAGACACCGCATCCAGTACCGGACGGAAAGAAGGCTTCACCGTGGTGCTGTCGGTATCAAAGGTCAGGTTACCCGGCATATTCAGGATGATGTTGTCACCATCACGGGTCACAGAGACGCCAGCACCTTCCATTTTTTCGCGCAGTTTGGCTTCCTGGACATCCATGTAGTAGCCCACACCGCCGCCGGCAACGGCACCAATACCTGCCCCTTTCAGTGCCCGCTCCTTGCGTTCCTTGGCACTGTCGGACGTGGCGATACCGATCAGGGCACCGGTTACAGCGCCAATACCGGCACCCATGCCGGCTTTGGAGGTCTGCTTCTCACCGGTATAGGGGTTGATGGTGCTACAGCCTGCCTGCAGGGAAACAGCACCTGCCAGTGCCAGGCAGCCAATAAAACGTTTCATGGAAACTCCTTGTAAATTATATAAGGTATTGGTTTTAAAATGGTTTGAGAGTGTAGAGACAATAGCCCTGCAAACAGGGTCGGTAAAGCGGCGTCTTCACGAGTTTACGAATTTGTACGAAAAAAACCGGTTGCCGTTCGGGATATGCGCATACCGGATCCATGATTCCGGTAACGGCGATGGCAATACTTTGCGTGTCCGAAATAGTCCATCAGGTGTCCCCCTGCGCCAGTGAAAACCTCACTCTGCAGGTCTACCATGGGGCATGAGTCAGGTCCGATCTGCCCCTGTCCATCCTCTCTCATTCGGGGCTGACGGATTCCCAACATCAAGGAGTACGCTGCATGCGACGCTGGAACGGCTGGGGCGACAGCGCCAACCATTATCCGCTGAAGGCCTCTGGCCTGACTTTCTTACAATCCCGCCTTGGTTCCGCCACACCCTTGCCTGATGCGGAAATCACCACGGTATCCCAGGCGGTCCCTCCCTCCCGTCTGCCAGCCCACCCGCTGATCCGAACCGATGCGGAAACCCGGATCCGCCACGCCCGCGGGCAAAGCCTGCCGGACTGGCTGGCCATGCGCTCCGGTGATTTCGGCTGTTTCCCTGATGGTGTCGCCATACCGACCAAAAGCGCTGAGGTGAAAGCCTTGCTGGTCTGGGCACAGGAGCATGATGTGCTGGTTATCCCCTATGGGGGTGGCACATCCGTAGCAGGGCACATCAACCCGCCAGCCAGCGACAAGCCGGTCCTGACCCTGTCCCTGGCGGCCATGAATCGGCTGCTGCATCTGGACAAGGAAAGCCAGATTGCCACTTTCGGAGCCGGTACACCGGGACCGGAAGTGGAAGGGCAGTTGCGGGAAAAGGGATATATGCTGGGGCATTTTCCGCAATCCTGGGAGCTTTCTACTGTGGGAGGCTGGGTAGCCAGCCGTTCCAGTGGTCAGCAGTCCATGCGTTACGGTCGCATCGAGCAGATGTTCGCCGGAGGCCGTGTTGAAACCCCCAGGGGCACCCTGGATATCCCCACCATCCCGGCCTCATCCGCCGGGCCGGATTTGCGGGAAATCATCATGGGCTCGGAAGGGCGCATGGGCGTCATTACCGAAGTCAACGTCCGGATTACGCCTTTGCCGGAAATGGAAACCTTTCAGGTGGCCTTTGCGCCGGATTGGGAAACAGCCAAGACCTTGGTACGCAGCCTCACCCAGGCAAAGCTGCCGCTTTCCATGCTGCGCCTGTCCAATGCGGAAGAGACCCGTACCCATCTGATGCTGGCCGGGCATGAAAAAATGGTCTCTGTGTTGCACCGCTACCTGGCATTACGCGGTTGCCGGAATGAAAAATGCATGATCACCTTTGGTGTCACCGGGGAAAGGGCACTGGTGCGCCATACACTGGCCACCGTCAAGAAGCGCATTCGCGCCGCCGGCGGCACGGTGGTTGGTGAGCTGCTCGGCAAAAAGTGGGAAGAGTCCCGTTTCCGCTCTCCCTATCTTCGCCATGGCCTCTGGGAGCATGGTTACGTGGTGGACACGTTCGAGACAGCAGTGGACTGGAAGCAGGTCACCCCGGCCATGGAGGCCATGGAACAGGCGGTGCGCGACAATGTGGGGGAGGGAGAGAAGGTGCATGTCTTTACCCATCTGTCACACCTGTATCCGCAGGGTTCCAGTATCTATACCACGTATGTGTTTCGCTGCTCCGACACGTATCAGGCGACCCTGGAACGTTGGCAGGCCATGAAACAGGCGGCCAGCAATGCCATCGTGGCCCATGGCGGCACGATCAGTCACCAGCACGGGGTAGGGCGCGACCACGCTCCCTGGCTCCATCATGAGAAAGGTGATCAGGGCATGGCAGCACTGGGGTCGCTGGTGAAGCACTTTGATCCCCAGCAACGGTTGAACCCGGGTTGTTTGCTTGAAAACGCAACGTCCCGGACTTGAGAAGGAATATTGATGTTAGGCAAACGCCAATCCCTGGACGCCCTGGCTGACGAAAATTGGGATCTTGTTGTCATCGGTGGCGGAATCACCGGTGCCGGCGTGCTCCTGGAAGCGGCGCGCCGCGGGCTCCGTGTGTTGCTGCTCGAACAGACCGATTTTGCCTGGGGGACGTCCAGCCGCTCCTCGAAAATGGTCCACGGAGGGCTGCGATACATAGCCCAGGGGGACATTCGCCTGACGCGCCATTCCCTGCTGGAACGGGAGCGCCTGATCGACGAATTGCCGGGGCTGGTGGAGCGGGCAACCTATCTCTTCCCGTTGCGCAAAGGGGTGTTCCCGGGCCGCTGGCCCATGAAAGCCATTCTCTGGCTCTATGACTTCCTGGCGGGCATCCGTGACCATCGCTACCTGAGCCGCGAACAATTGCTGGAGCGGGTGCCCGGCTTGAATCGCCAGTCGCTGACCGGCGCAATGAGTTATACGGATGCGCTCACCGATGATTGTCGTTTGGTGGTGCGGGCGATCCTGGAAGCGGCCCGCCATGGCGGGGTGGCGCAGAATTATTGCCGGGTGGAGCAGGCGATGGCCGATGGAGACAAATTTGCCATCACCGTCACAGACCGTACCAGCGGGCAGACCGCCACTCTCTCATCACGCCGGGTGGTCAGTGCGACGGGGGCCTGGGCAGACCGGTTTTCCGGCAGCGACCCGCGTGTTCGGCCGCTCCGGGGCAGCCACCTGTTTGTCGACCCTGAACGCCTACCAGTGAAGGATTGCCTGACGGTGATGCACCCGGATGATGGCCGCCCGGTCTTTGTCTTCCCCTGGGAGGGAGTGACCTGTGTGGGCACGACGGACCTGGATCATCCCCAGGACATGGACATTGAAGCCGCCGCCAGTGGCCAGGAAGTGGACTACTTGCTGCGCCTCATCAACAGCCAGTTCCCCGACGTCAAACTCGACCGCAAGGATATCTACGCCACCATTGCCGGCGTCCGACCGGTGATTGCCTCGGGGAAGGGGCTGGACCCCTCCAAAGAGCGCCGCGACCATGCGGTGTGGGGTGAAAACGGCATCGTCACCGTCAGTGGCGGCAAGCTCACTACCTTTCGACTGATCGCCCTGGATGCCTTGCTTGCCACCGGACTGATTGATAGCGCCACCCACCGACGCGGCCAGAAAAGCCGTGAACCCGGCTTTACGCCCATCAGCGATGCGCCCGCAGCCGTGGATGCGTTCCTCCATGCGGACCAGGGTGACCCGGATTTCATTCAGTGGATTCTGGATCACGAAGATGTGGTGCACCTGGATGACCTGATGCTGCGCCGGACCCGCCTGGGTTTGCTGTTGCCGCAAGCAGGCAAAGCCAGGCTCGATGCCCTGCAAGAACAGATTCAGCAAAGTCTGGGCTGGGATGACGAGCGCTGGCAGGAAGAAAGGGCCCGCTACCTGGATATTCATCAGCGTTATTACGGTGTGCCCGCGTCTCCATTACAGCAGGCTGCAGGATGAGCGCGCCATTACTGCTGGCTCTGGATCAGGGCACACAAAGCGCCCGGGCCATGTTGTTTGACGCCCATGGCGAGCTTGTGGCCCGGTATCAGCAACATATCGAACCCTACGTGGTGGATCAGCCCGGTCACGCGGAGCAGGATGCCAATTATTTTTGGGAGCAGTTGGGCCAGGCTTGTCAGGGGTTGTGGCTGGAGCATGCCGAGCTGCGTTCCCGGGTTGTGGCTGTCTCCCTGACCACCCAACGAGCCTCGGTAGTCTGCCTGGACAAGGCGAAGAAGCCGCTTCGTCCGGCTGTGATCTGGCTGGATCAACGCCGCACGCCGGATTTCCCCCGGCTTCCCTGGTGGTATGCGGCGCCGGTAAATTTGCTGGGCCAGGGCGAAACCCTGCGCCAGTTCCAGGCCAAGGCAGAATGCAACTGGCTGGCCCAGGACGAGCCGGAAATTTGGCAGCGAACCGCGCATTTTCTGCTGCTCTCCGGCTATCTGAACTACCGGCTTACCGGAGAAATTCGCGACTGTACGGCCTCCCAGGTCGGCTACATTCCGTTTGATTACAAGGGACAGCGCTGGGCGCCGCCCCACGATCTGAAATGGAAAGCCCTGCAGGTTACCCGCGAACAGTTACCTGAGCTGATTCCGCCGGGGGAGACCCTGGGCAAGGTGACTGCCGCCGCCAGTCGACACACCGGCATTCCTGCCGGGTTGCCGGTGATCGCCAGCGGCGCTGACAAAGCCTGTGAAGTGCTTGGGTCAGGCGCCTTTACCCCGGACATCGGCAACCTCAGCTACGGCACCACCGCCACCTTCAACACCTGCAACGAACGCTATGTGGAACCGATCCCCTTTGTGCCCGCTTACAGTGCCGCGGTCCCGGGGCGTTTTAATTCGGAGATCATCGTCCAGCGCGGTTACTGGATGGTGAACTGGTTCAAGCGGGAGTTTGCCCAACAGGAAGTGCAGCAGGCGCAAGAGCTGGGCGTCAGCCCGGAAACCCTGTTCGAATCCTTCCTGCATGAGTCGCCACCCGGTGCCATGGGGCTGGTGCTGCAACCTTTCTGGAACCCCGGGGTGCGCATACCCGGCCCCGAGGCCAAAGGGGCCATTATCGGTTTTGGTGACGTGCATACCCGCGCCCATCTCTACCGGGCGATCATCGAAGGCATTGCCTATGCGTTGCGCGAGGGCAAGGAGCGCCTGGAAAAACGTAACCGGGTTGCAGTGCAGTCGTTAAGGGTGTCCGGGGGTGGCTCCCAGAGCGATGCCATCATGCAGATCACGGCCAATATATTCGGCTTGCCCGCCGAACGCCCGCACACCTCGGAAACCTCCGGTCTGGGTGCGGCGATTAACGCGGCCGTGGCCATGGGGCTGCATGCGGATCATGCCAGTGCGGTGGCGGCAATGACACGACCAGGCAAGCGCTTTGAGCCTGACACGGAGACGGCGCGTCAATACGATGCGCTCTTCCGTCAGGTCTACCGCAAAATGTACCCGCGCCTGTCTCCCTTGTATCGTTCCATCCGGCAGATAACCGGCTACCCGGCACGATAGGACGGTTCGTCGGCATGGCGGCGTCCCCTGGCAGCATGACTCGCACTACAGAGAACGGATCCGGCCGTTTCATTCTTCGTCCGTTGTGGCTTGTGCACGTTTTTTTGCCTAGGCTGTGCCGGACTGAATGAGGTTTTCCATGGTTTTCCGATTCCGGGCCGCACTGTTGCTTTTCTGCCTCGCATCCTCTGCGGCTGCTGGCAGCGCCACCCTGCAGGCGTTAAGGGCGGACCTGGGCAGCGGATCGCTGAAGCCGGTACTGGCCCGCCAGGCGCTGGTATCCATTCCCGACAAGCTGCTGGCCCGCTGGGTGCAGGACGTCCCCATCGAACAGTTTGCCATCACCGGATTCAATCAAAACCGGGCGCGTTTTGCCGCCCGCGTCAGGCTGCATTTCGTTGACGGCAGGGTGGGGTTTTTACGGTTGGAGGGTGAGCCCGGGCCAGACTACCGGTTGACCGGATGGTATGACTACAGCAGCGGCCTCGAGCTGAGTGAGCTGATTGCCTACAGTGATCAATTCAACCGCGGACAGGGCAAGGCGTTTCTGACCATGCTGCACAAGCGCCCTGATGCTCCGGAACTGGCCAACCTGGCCGCGGACCATCCCGTGCTGCAGGCGTTATGGCTCGCACAATGCAGCGGCAAACCCTGTGAGGAGCAGGCCCTGGCGGCCCAGGCCGTCACAGACAAGCCGGCCCTGTGGCAGCTCGAGAAGGCTCTGGACGCTGATCTCGAGGATTACCGTAAAATCAGCCAGACGCTTCATGGTGCCCTCGGCGATGATCCCTATCTATGGTGGTTGGAAGGGCAGCAGGCGTTGCTTCAGCAGCGATGTGAATGGGTGCAGGCAGACCTGGCACGGGCCTGGCAACGGCACACGGAACATCGCTTGCTGGCCGACGTGGCGCTGCAATGTTATCTGGCGACAGGGCCGGGCGGGACGGAGTTTCTCGACCAGCTTTCCGCTGCTTTGGGGGCTGACACCCTGTCCGCCGCCATCCGCAATTATTACCAGCAGCAGGGCACCCCGGTACCCACTCTTTACCAACCCTGGACTGTGCCGGGAGACTATTGATATGCGTGTTTCCGATCTGGCCCGCAAGACGGGAACCACCACCGAAACGGTGCGGCATTACACCGACATTGGTTTGCTGCAACCGGTCAGGGACCCGAATAACGGTTATCGCCGTTACGGAAATACGGATCTACGGCTGCTGCGGTTTGCCCTGAAGGCGCGCTCCCTGGGGTTTACGCTTGCGGATATCCAGTCTCTGGCAGAGGCATCTCGGCATGGAGAGACCCCTTGCGGTCAGGTGCGTACGCTGATTGAAACCCGCTTGCAGCAGGTGGAGGATCGTATTGCCGAGTTGCAATCACTTAGCCAGAGAATGCGTACCGCCATGGCCGAATGGCAAACCGTCCCCGACCAGCGTCTTGACGATGGTCGGGTTTGCGGCCTGATTGACACCTTTACGGATGATGCCGGGGAAACCGGCTAGATCAGTCTTTCTTGGCGGCCTTGTCGGTACCTTTCTGTTTGTCTGCGGCCACTTTTTCCGCAGCCGCTTCTGCGCGGGCTTCAGTACGGGCCTCTTCCTTGGCGGCATCTTCCTTCACCAGACCCAGTACATGCCAGCCCGCCTTCGGTGCCGGCTGGCTTTCCTCGCTGAAGACATAGATGCGATCACGGGTGTCGATGGCAAACAGCGGCCATACCCGGCGGTGAGGGGTCTGCAGGTAGGTGTTGAAGTCGAATTCCTCTGTGAGCCGGGTCTTGCGGATTTCCGCACCCTGACTCAACAGGCTGGCCAGGCGGGCATAGGTCATTTCCGCACCAAATAACGTGGCGCCCCGGTGTTCAGGGGCCACTTCGTGTTTCACTTCCTTGTCGCTGCGTTGGGTCGGCAGGCTGAAGATGTTGGGCTCTCCGAATTCCAGGCGATAGCGCATGGTGGCCATGGTGTTGAGCTCTCGCCGTGGGCTCAGGCCCAGCAGTTTTCCGTAACCCACCAGGTCCATGTATTGGTCTGCATGCTGGGAGACCGGATTACCATAGAAGGTGCTCAGGCCTTCCATGCGCGCCAGGCGGATGGACTCCCAGCTGGAATCGGTAACCATCACCGGGAACTGGTTTTTCTGCAGGGAAGAACCAATGGCCCGGGCCACCGGGTTGGCTCCCACAATCAGGAAACCTCGCGGAGCCGGCTCGGCAACTTTCAGTAACCGCGCCAGCGGCCGGGCGGTCAGGCTTTGCAGGGCCACCGTGCCAATGATGACCATAAATGTGAGGGGCACCAGCATTTCCGCACCGGCCACGCCGTTTTGCAGCAAGCGTTCGGCAAACAGGGCGGAGATAGCCGCAGCAACAATGCCGCGGGGTGCAATCCAGGCAAGCAGTGACTTCTCCCGCCAGTTCAGATTGGAGCCAAGGGTTGCCACCAGCACCGAGGCAGGGCGGGCCACCAGCTGGATAATTGCCAGCAGCACCAGTGCCATCAGCCCAAGCTGCTGCAGCTCCTGCATTTCCAGTCGCGCGGCCAGCACAATAAACAGGCCGGAAATCAGAATGACCGACAGGTTTTCCTTGAAGTGAAGGATGTCGTTGGTCCGCACTCCCTTCAGGTTGGCCAGCACGATGCCGGTGGCGGTGACGGCCACCAGGCCGGATTCCTCACTGAGTGCGTTGGCAAGCACGAATTCGCCGATCACCAGAGACAGCACCAGAAAGCTGCGCAGATATTCCGGCACCAGATGCCGACGCAGCAGCGCCGCCAGTGCCATGGCAACCACAACCCCGATGGCGGTGCCCACGGTAATGGTCTGGATAAACAGCCACAGGGTGTGGAGCAGGGCGCCTTCCTGGCCGCTGGCCACCACCAGCTCATAGGCCAGTACGGCAAAAATGGCGCCCAGCGGGTCAATTACGATGCCTTCCCAGCGCAGCAGCCGGGCCACGCTGCTCACCGGGCGTACGCTGCGCAACAACGGCACGATCACGGTAGGCCCGGTGACCACTACGAGAGCGCCGAACAGCAGGGCCAGGTCAAAAGACAGCTTCAATAACCACCAGGCAGAAATGGCCACAATGGACCAGGTCACCAGTGCCCCCCAGGTAACCAGGCGACGCACCGTTTTCTCGAGGCCGCGGATTTCGTCGAAGCGCAGGGTCATGGCCCCTTCGAAGAGAATGATGGAAACCGCCAGCGACACGCCGGGAAGAAGCAAATCGCCCAGCAGCTCCTTGGGCTCCAACACGCCAGTGAGTGGCCCCAGAGCCAGACCGGTCAACAACAACGGGAGAATGGCAGGGAGCTTGATGCGCCAGGAAACCCACTGGCAGAGGAAGGCCACTACGGTAATGATGGCCAATTGGTAAGCGATCTCTAAATCCATGCAGTTTCCGTTTGGTAATGACGGCAGGTTGGGCGGGCAGCGTTATTAATGGGGCCGATGGCAGCATGCAGTGGCAAACAATCTGCGGGGCATCTGCGCCGGTCCGTTGGTTGTATTGTCATCACTGGCATCCATCGCGGTTTTTCGCCCCAACGGTGAGACTCGTGCCAGGCCCACCAAAGCGGCTAATGGTCACAGGACATCCCGGTGGCCGCAACCCGTTTTTCATAAGCATACTTGAATCAGGTTCAGAAAATCACTGAACCTGGCGTTGACATGCGTTACCATCGCGCTCTTACTGCCTGACTGGACATTGCATGCAAGCCCGAATTTCCCCGCGCCGACTGGCGCTTCTGCTCGGCACCCTGGTTGCCCTGGGGCCGCTGGCCATTGACACCTATCTTCCTGCTTTACTCGCCATGTCCGAACATTTCGCCGTGCCGATCCATGATGTGGAGATTTCGGTGAGTGTTTATGTGCTGGGCGTGGCGCTGGGCCAGTGGCTAGGCGGGCCCTTGTCGGATCACTTCGGGCGAAAGCCGGTGGCCTACGCAGGTTTGCTGTTGTTTATCAGCTCCAGCCTGATGATTCCGTTCAGTGCGGATATTCAGGCGCTGTATGTCCTGCGCTTTCTGCAGGCGGTGGGCGGCGGCGCCTCGGTGGTGATTGCTGCCGCGTCGGTGCGGGACCATTTTACCGGCCAGCAGGCCGCCAGTGTGCTGACCAGTATCGGCCTGGTGATGTTGATTGCCCCCCTGGTGGCCCCGGCAGTGGGCGTGGCGTTACTCAATCTGGCGGGATGGCAGAGCATTTTCTTCATGCTGGCAGGCTACGGGGCACTGCTGATGCTGCTGGTGCGTTTCCCCCTGCCTACGGTGCCGCCCAGTCAGGACAGTGAAACCCTGTGGCATCGGTTGTTTCATGCCTATGGGCGGGTGCTGCGCAATCGCCCGGCCATGGGATTCATTCTGGCCAATGGGCTGGCATTTTCCGCCCTGTTCGTCTTCATTACCGATGCGGCCTTTTTGTACATGGATTTTTTCGGTATCAGCCCGGAGCAGTTTCCACTCTTTTTCGGCGCCAATGTGGTGACCATGCTGGGTCTGAACCGCTTGAATGTGATCCTGCTGCGCCGTTATGCCAGCGCCGACATCATGCGTGCGGGTTTGATCCTGCAAGCGTTGGCGGGAGTGGCCCTGTTGGTGCTGACGCTGACAGACACTCTGGTGCTGTGGGCCGTGGTGCCATTGATCATGGTGACCGCGGGCATGGTGGCTTTGGTGATTCCCAACGGTATTGCCAGTTTTCTGAGCCTGTTCGATCGCGATAGCGGGGCGGCGACCGGCCTCAACGGCACCCTGCAATTCCTGTTGGCTGGCCTGATCGGCACCGTACTGGGTGCCTGGCATGATGGCACCCCGGTCCCCATGACCATGCTGATGGCCGGCAGTAGCATCACCGCGCTCATCGTTTTCCTCTGGCTGAGGAAGGGGGCGGAGTACCCAGCCTCCCCCTAGCATTGCGGCCCCCCTGTGCAGGGGGAATGCAGTCAGGCTTTTCCTCCACGGGGGGCGGGCTGCAGTGGTGGCGCGATCTGCGCCGCCAGCACCAGTACCAGGGTGACAGCCCAGGGCAGCAGCAACCAGAGACTCAGCGGCAACTGCCCATCAAACAACCTCTGCCCCAGAGGAAACAGTGAGGCAAAGTGAATCAGATTGGCCAACAACGCGGCCCCGCCGATCAGGAACAGGGCCTGCAGAGCCGCGGTGCGACGCAATAGACGCTGACGGGCACCGATGACGATCAGCAGATGGTTGTCCTTACGCATCTGATCGGCACTGGCCAGCAATGCCGCCGCCAGCACCAGCAGGGCGGCCAGCATCAACAGCAGACCGACGAAGAACGCGGCTCGACTGGCCTGAGTCACAATCTCTTGCAGCGTGGCCAGGATCGCATTCACATCCAGCAAACTGATCTGGGGAAATTGTTGCACCAGACTGCCAAGGGCGTTGCTCTTCTCCGGTGGCAGATAAAAACTGGTGATCCAGGTGCGGCTTTGGGCCTCCAGGGTGCCGGGGGCAAACATGAAGTAGAAGTTGGGGGCAAAACTCTCCCAGTCCACGTCTCGCAAGCCCACCACTTCCGCCTTGATGGGGGTGGCAGCACCGGTAAAGGTCAGCCGGTCGCCCACCTTCAGTCCCAGGGATTCGGCCAGCTTGCTTTCCACTGTGACCTCGCCGGGCCTGTCGGCCCAGCGACCTTCCTGCATGAGGTTACTGTCGGGCAAGGTGTCTGCTTCGGTCAGTGACAGGTCCCGATTCAATGCTCGCTCGCCCCGGTCCTGCTCCTTGGTCACCGCCTCACGAACCGGTTCGCCATTAACCGCCGTCAACCGGGCACGTACCACCGGGTAGAGGGGCTGGCTGTCGCTGTTATGTGCCGCCAGCCAGTCTTTGAACGGGGCCAGATCCTGATCGAACAGGTTGATGACAAAATAGTTGGGGGCGTTCTCGGGCAGAGTGGATCGCCAGTCACTCAACAGCTGCCGACCGGTCTGTATGGACATGGCTAACACGGCCAGTGATACCACCAGGGCGGCAAGCAGGGGCAGGGTGGTGGTCTTCCGTCGACTCAGCCGACGCAAGGCAAGGCGGGCAGCCAGTGGCATCTTGCCGCTGGCACGATCCAGCAGGGACACCAGCGGCCAGAGCAGCAATGGCAGTCCCACTGCGATGGCGAAGGTCAGCAACAGCAGGGGCCACAACGCGCTCAGTGAACCGCTCATCATGGCCGCAATCGGAACCGGAGTGAGCAGCGCAATCAACAGGGTCCAGCGCTGGCGGCCAGGCGCGTTTTCCCGTTGTTGCAGCAGGGCGGTGGCCGGCAACCCCAGATGCGCCCACAGGGTGGGGGCGGCAAATCCCAGCCACAGCAGTACCGGGCCGATGATACCCAGCAGCGGCGCCATGACGGGGAACGCCATATTGCCGCCCATCAGGGCGATCAGGTAAAGCCCGGTGGCAGCGGCCAGGGCAATGCCGACCAGGGCCGGGATCAACAATGCCAGGGCATCCCCGCCCAACAAACGGCGTACGATGGCGCCCTGGCTGGCACCCACGGTTTTCATCACCGCGCAGAGAGTTTGCTGGTGTCGCGCCCGGTGGCTGGAGGTCAGGTAAATGGCTGCCGCGCAAAGCAATACCACCAGCATCACCGCCAGTTGCGACCACAGGAAAAGCTGTTCCACCGGACCCCGGCTGCGCAGGTCGGTATTGGCCACGGTTTCCAGTTCCTGGTCCGGGCGCAGTGCCGGGGTCAGACGATCCTCCAGCTGCTGACGAGTGGCATCATTCGCCGCCACCAGCAGGTTGTGTCGGTAGCGGCTGCCTTCACCCAGTACGCCTGCATCCTGCAGATCATCAAGATGGATCAGGGCGCGGGGGTTCATGCTGTAGAAGCCCGCCTGCTGGTCCGGTTCCTGGACAATCACCTTGTCGATCAACAGGCTGCGCTCGCCCAGGGTGATAAACTCCCCGGTCTGCATGCCCAGACGGTCCAGTCCGGTGCCGGCGATCCAGACATGGCCGGGTTTCGGGCCGTGGCTCACCGGATACGGGTCAGCGAATCGGCTGTCACTGATGCGGATTTCCCCATACAAGGGGAAGCCAGCGGAAACCGCACGGATGCTGGCCAGCAAAAAACGCTCGTCATGGATCAGCACGCTGGAAAACGTCACGCTCTCGGCCTGCCGGGTGCCTTCCGCGTCGGCCAGCCATTGCCGTTGTTCCGGTTTCGGAAAACGACTGCCTTCCAGGATCAG
Source organism: Alcanivorax sp. HI0007 (assembly GCF_001635525.1). Classification (NCBI taxonomy): domain Bacteria; kingdom Pseudomonadati; phylum Pseudomonadota; class Gammaproteobacteria; order Oceanospirillales; family Alcanivoracaceae; genus Alcanivorax; species Alcanivorax sp. HI0007. The sequence goes on along the minus strand of NZ_LWEJ01000074.1, from coordinate 27,315 downwards.
GTCCGCCCCCAGGGCAACGGCGGTTCGCTGATTGAATCGTTGGTCCACGGTGTCGCGCAGGATCAGCATGGCGGTCATGGCAAAGGCTGCCACCAGCACGGCCAGTGCCTGCACGCGGAATGCGGGGGAACGCCAGGGTTTAAACACCAAGACGGCCCTCCACCAGCGACATGGCTCGACTGCAACGGCGAGCCAGGGTCTGGTCGTGGGTGACCAGCACCAGGGCGGTGCCCTGTTCCCGGTTCAGAGAAAACAGCAGGTCTGCCACGTGCTCGCCGTTGGCATAATCCAGGCTTCCCGTGGGTTCATCGGCAAACAGTAAAGAAGGGGCGACCGCGAAGGCTCGGGCCAGGGCCACTCGCTGCTGCTCACCGCCTGACAGTTGGGCGGGGAAGTGGTGGCAACGCTTGCCCAGCCCCACCTGGCCCAGCCAGTGTCGGGCGGTGTCGCGGGCCTTGTCACGGCCAAGAATTTCCAGCGGCAGCATCACATTCTCCTGGGCGGTAAGATCCGCTACCAACTGGAAATGCTGAAAGACAAAGCCGCAATGCTCGCCGCGCAGCCGTGCACGTTGATCTTCACTGCCACTGCTGAAGGGGGTGTCTCCCAGCAACACCTCGCCACTGGTGGGCACATCCAGACCTGCCAACAGGGAAAGCAATGTGGACTTGCCGGAACCTGACGGCCCGGTGATGGCCAGACTATCACCGGCATTCACCGTCAGCGTGATATCCTGCAACAGGTCCAGTCCGCCCTCTGGTCCCTGGACACGTTTGCCAAGGTTTCGGGCGCTCAATACGGGAGACTTTGTATTCATGATTCGGCTTCTTGTAGTGACAGTTCTGGCAATGGCGTCGTTGTCTGTGCAGGCCGGTGGCTTGCTGGTGCTTGGCGATAGTATCAGCGCGGCCTACGGGATTGAAAAATCCGCCGGCTGGGTCGCCCTGTTGGAGAAAGAACTGGAACAGCGCTGCCGTGATTTCCCCGTGATCAATGCCTCGGTCAGTGGAGAAACCACCGCCGGTGGCAATAGTCGCCTTGAGGCCCTGCTGGACACGCATTCGCCAGACATCGTGATCATTGAGCTTGGCGGTAATGATGGACTGCGCGGCCTGTCCCCGGTGGCCATGGCGAACAATCTGACACAGATGATCGAGAAAAGCCGTGCGGCCAATGCGACGCCTGTGCTGCTGGGCATGCGGATTCCCCCCAATTACGGGCAACAGTATACCCGCCTGTTCGAACAACAGTTCCGTCAGGTATCCGACGACAAACAGGTGCCTTTGTTCCCGTTTTTCCTTGAGGGCGTGGTAGAACAGGGCTGGTTGCAGAAAGACGGAATTCATCCCACCGAAGAGGCGCAGCCATTGTTGAAGCGCCATGCGATTTCCGTGCTTGAACCGGTGTTGCCCGCACAGTGCGGCAATGGCAAAGGGGACGAGGATGTTTGAGCTGACGCCCCCCTGGCAGGAGGTACTGGATTACTGGTTTGAGGATGGCCTGAGCCAGGATTGGCCGGCGTCATCGGTGACCCGGAAATGGTTTCGGGCCAGCGCCGGAGATGATGCGGAAATAGACCATCGTTTCGGCGCCTATGTGGAAGCTGGCCTTCAGCAGGAGCTGGTGGACTGGGAACGTCAGCCGCTGTCACGTCTGGCCTTGATCCTGGTGCTGGATCAGTTTCCCCGCCATATCTACCGGGGCCAGCGCAGGGCGTTTGCGGGCGATCATCGGGCCGCCACACTGGCCGTGGAAGGGGTCTCCAGGCAGATGCACAGCAAGCTGCCCCTGTGCGCCCAGGTGTTTTTCCTGATGCCGCTCATGCATGCCGAAGACGAGGATTTGCAGGATCTCTGCCTGACAAGCATGACCGCATTGCTGGAACGATCACCGGATTTTTGTCGCCAGTCGATACAAGACAGTGTTAACGCGGCAAGGCAGCACCGGGAGTTGATTCGTCGTTTTGGCCGTTTCCCCCATCGTAATGAGGCTCTGGACCGGGAAAGTACAGCGGAAGAGCAGGCCTATCTGGAAAAGTCGGGGCGTTTTGGGCAGTAGCGGCGGCTGGCCGGCGTTTTACGGCAACCCCGATGGAGGAGCCTGGGAAGCGGGACCGGTTGATGTCTTCAGTGCCGGGATTTTCTGCGGATATAAAGCGTTTTGTTGATGGTGGCCACCGTCTCACCCTGATCGTTGACGATGGTCACCGGCCAGCAGGGCAGGTACTTGCTGCCATCCGCCGTCGCTTGGCGGATATCATCCAGCATGGCATCCGTGAGCTGGAAGTGCGCATGGACCCGTCCTGTGCCCGGTTTGATGAAATCAATCTCTGCGGCCTTGTCCCAGACGATATAGTCGCGACCCAGCACGTTCATCACCATGAGCATGTAGAACGGGTCCACCATAGAATAAAGACTGCCGCCAAAATGGGTGCCCACGTAGTTGCGGTTGTACCAGCGCAACCCCATGGACACCTTCAATTCGCGGAAATCCTCAGCCAGATAATCCACCCGCACTCCAGCTCCGAGATACGGGCCGTACAAGTTGAGAAACCAGCGTATTCCTCTGGGGGTGCTGGCGAATCGGGTGAGGAAGTTGGCCTTACTCACTGCCGGGCTCCAGAACAGCCAGCGCCTGCAGAAGGCGGTTACGTACTGCGGTAGAAACGGCCTGGTCGTGGGCGTCCAGCAGGCGGCCCATCTCCTCCAGGGCGGCAAACTCCTGCTGCTTCATGGCTGACGGCAATTTCTCCAGTTGCCATTGCAGGCGTCGCTGGCGTTCAGCTTCCGGGCTGGGTACCCCGGCCAGTGCTTCGAAGGCCACCGCCAGTGTGAGGGCGGTTTCGTCACTCTCATTGGTGTCGGCAAGGCTCTCTACCTTCTCTTGCAGTGCCTGCCAGTGTTTCCATTCAGAGAGACGATCGAGTCTTTCCCGGGCGCGGCGTCGAAGTTGCTGGGCCTGGCGATTCAGTGATTGGGGCAGGGCAGCGCTGTGGAATTGCTCAACAGCGCGTAGTGCGTCCTTCAGGTCGTCGGCGCCATCTGTTGAAAAAGGGGCATCCAGGCTGTTTTGCAGGCGCTCAACGGCACTCTGTGCCTCCTGCGAACGGGCCTCCTGTTCTGCCTTGCGCTCGGCGTGCTGACGATTGCGCTCCGCAAACAGGCCATCCATGATTTTCTTGAACTGCTTTTGCCCGGCACGGTGCTGAGCCGGTGGCAGCCATGGCGTGTCTCGCCATTGTTTCTGCAGTTGCTGGGCCTGGCGGGTAGCTTCACCCACATCGGCCTGCTCGGTCAGCGCTGCCGCTTGGTCGATCAGGGTTTGCCGGGCCGCTTCCGCCTGTTCCACATAGTCTTTCAACTTGTCATCCAGGTCAGAAAGGATGGCGGAGAAGCGTTTCTGCACCTCCCGGGCATCGGTGAACCGCACCGGCTGGATGGCCTTCCAATCCTTCGGTGCCTGTTGGCGGATTTGCCAGATGCCTTGCCAGTCTGCCCGGCTCCAGTCCTGGGCACTGATAAAACCTTCCAGCTGTTCGCAAAGCTGGCGGCGCTTTTCCAGATTCTGCTGGCGCAGTGCGTCCTGTTCGGCGAAATGGGCCTTGCAGGGCTCATAGGCACGATCGGAGGCGGCCTTGAACCGGTCCCAGAGGGCCTGATCCTCATCCTGATCAGAACTCATCAGGGCCCGCCATTCGTCATGAAGCGCCTGGATGGCCGATGCCAGTTGCGGGGCATCCATGGCGCTGTCGGCAAGGGCTTCCATGGATTCACACAGCGAGACTTTCTTGGGCTCAGCAGCAAACCGGTGCCAGTCCTGCAGTTCGGCGCGTCGGGATTCCAGCTTCTTCAGCTGGTTGGCCAGCGCCGGATCATCGCCTTCCTCGACAATGGCCTGGGCCTTGTGCCAGAGCCGGTTGGCGTGGCGCAAATTGCCTTCACGGAGTTCCCGTTTCAGGGCAACCAGCAGCCCTTGATGGGGGCTGGGCGCCGGCCGGCCGGGAGCGGAAGCGGGCTTCTCTTCGCGGGATTCTGTTGCCAGTGCACTCAGCAAGGGCGGCTTGGGATATCCCGTCGGCCACTGTTCTGCCAGGCTGCGCAGGCGAGCGGGATCATCTCGGGCGTCGAGAATCTCCGTAGCCAGGCTCAACATGCGCTCGAAAGCGCTCACCAGGTCGTCGAAGGCCTGCCGGTCATTGTCAGGCGCTGGCGCTTGCTCATTGGCGCTGTCCCAGCGCCGTTTCTGGGTGGCCAGGGCAGAGCGCAATTCGCCGAGTTGGGCTTCCCAGGCTTGCGGTTCGCTGTGGCTGAGGAGTTGATACAGGTTGTGAGCGGCGGCCTCGCGCTCCGCACGGGCGGTATCTGCCAATGCCTGGCGATGGGTTTCTTCCTGCAGGGTCGCCAGTTGATGCCGGCAGTGTTGCAAGGCCTGTTGCACTCGCTCGGCCAGGTCCGGTGTCGCCCTGTTACGGCTTTCCTGCCACTGTTGCTCCAATTGTTCCAGGCGCGGGCCATACAGCGCATCCACTGAACGGCGGGCATGTTGTTCCAGTCGATCGGCCAGTTGCACCACCCGTGCGGATTCGGCTTCTTCCAGCTGGATTTTTTCCTGCAACGCCCTGGCTTGTTCCCTGGCCAGCCGGGTCACGCGTTTATCGCGGCCTTCGCGGCTCAGACGCTTGAGCAGGGACAGGCTGCGCAGTTGCTGGGCAGCCTCCAGACGCAGGGTTTCTGTCTTGCTCTCCAGCGCCAGTTCGAACAGCAGGCTGTCATCGTCCAGGCGCTCGATGGCGGCCTGTTGGCACATTTCGTCGGGGCTGTTGCGGGCAATATAGGCCAGAGCGTCCCGGTTGCCGGTGAGGCGGATCAATCGCAACCGGGTTTCACTGTTGGGAGCGCCTTCGGCGGTGCCGGCCAGTAACGCCATGATGCGTAGTGAGGCGGCCTCGCGCACGGAGGGTTCCTCGTCACGCTGATGGATTTCATCCAGCAGGGAAAAATCGGTAATCCGGCCACTGGCAGCGGCTCGCACCAGGGAATTGGAATCCCCCCGGGCGAGGCGGGCCAGGGTGGCCTCGTCATCGCTGGGGGAAAGTTGCTCGACGGCCTTCAGCCGTATATCGGGATTGGCGTGCTGCCAGCGTGGTTTCAGAAATCGGCCAAACATAATGTCTCGCCCGGGTGCTTCCCGGGTCCCTGTTTTTTGTGGGCCGATATGCCGAACTCTGGCTTATCGGTCCATTTTCGAAGTCAGTAAGGCATCCTTTTCCGCCCAGAGCTCGCCAATCCATTGCTGGAATCGGGCGCGGAATTCCGGGTCCGATTCATAGTCGCCTTCCGAGGCCCAGGCAGGAATAACACGCTGTTGAACGATCACGTCGATGTCGTTCATGGCGCCGCCGAGAAAAGCCAGTAGAGAGCGAGGAGCCTCCGGGGGGTAAATAATGGTCACATCAAGCAAATTTCGCAAATGTCCTGACATGGCATTGAGGGTAAAGGCGGCGCCGCCGGCCTTGGGTTTGAGCAGGTGTTTATAGGGGGATTGTTGCTTGGCATGTTTTTCCGCGTCGAAGCGGGTGCCTTCAAAAAAGTTCATCACCGAGGTGGGAAAGTAGGCAAATTTCTCGCAGGCCTTGCGGGTGGTTTCCAGGTCCTTGCCCTTCAGCGACGGGTTCTTTTCAATTTCCGCCTTGCTGAAGCGCTTCATAAAGGGGAAGTCCAGCGCCCACCAGGCCAGTCCCAGCAGGGGGACCTTGATCAGTTCCTGCTTGAGGAAAAACTTCAGGAACGGAATACGGCGGTTGGAAATGCGCTGCAGCACGAGAATATCGGCCCAGGACTGGTGGTTGCAGGTGACCAGGTACCATTGATCCCGGTCCAGGCTCTCCATGCCAGTGATGTTCCATTTCACCTGACTGGTCAGGCCGATAATGGCGTTATTGATGCCGATCCAGGTTTCGGCGATGAACACCAGGATTCTAGACAACACCACCTGGGCTTTTTCCCCGCGCAGGACCAGGCGCAGCAGGGCAAAAAAGTAAAGCGGCAGGCAGAGAAGCAGGGTGTTGACCAGGATGCCCAGCAGGGCCAGTGCGCCACGAATCTTGTGCCAGAGAGTCATAACTGTCGTCATCAATATCAGGGTAAACACGCATGCTACCCAAAGGCTGTGGGCATGTCCCGTGTCCGTTTCGGTCATTTTTGCCGAAAATACAGGGTGTTGGACCGTTTATGCATAAAAAAGGCCATGCGGGTATGGCATGGCCTTTATCAGGATTGCGGGGGCAGGGTCAGTTGGCCCAGCCACTATTGCGACGGCGCCCGGAACGGGAGCGCATGATCATGCCGGCAATCAGGCCAAGCAGCAGAATGCCGACCCCGGTGATCCATTGCTGGGAGGTATTGTTGTTGCGGAGCATCACATTCTCGCCCTTGACCTGATCCAGCTCGGATCGAAGCAGGCTCAGCTCCTCGTTGAGGCGACGGTTGGCCTGGTCCAGGCGGATCGGATCCGAGGCCACGTCCTGCAGTTGCTCCAGTTCATTACTGCGGGCGCTGAGGGCATTCTTCAGTTCGGATGACTGTTCGGAAAGGGCCTGGTGCTGACCTTTTAGCTCTGCCAGCTGGGTCCGCAGTTTGGCCGCTTCCGCCTTGGCCTGTTCGCTGGCCTGATTGGCCCGTTCCAGCAGGATCTCGGCGGTGGGGCTCTGGCTCAGGTATTGCTTGCCGATGTAGCCTTCAATGTCCTTGTAGCGGATCTTCGCCCAGTCCCCGTCAAAACCGAGAAACTCAATGCGGGTACCGCTCTTGATACCCCGGTGCAGGATTCGTCCAGCCGGGTTGGCGGATGAGCGAATGGGCACATAAATACTGTCATCCACCCAGGCAGTCGAGGCAACCGCCGTATGGCTGGCTACCATTATTGCCAGGAAACAAACCAGTCTTGCGAGCATGGGGGTCATTACTCCTTCGTATCAGGCCGCGCAGTCTAAAGAAGTCATCAGGGTTGCGGCGCTACCATAATCACATTTCGCGCTGTGGGCCGTGGTGTCTTTGTAAAAAATGGCAATCTGCCCGCCATCAGCTCAGGGCAGCACCTTCTTGAACGGTTTTACCGTGACGCCGGCATACACACCGGCAGCAATGTAGGGGTCCGCATCAGCCCATTGCTGGGCCGCTTCCAGGGACGGGAATTCGGCCACGACCAGCGATCCGGTAAAACCGGCGTCGCCGGGATCGTTACTGTCGATGGCCGGGTGCGGGCCGGCGAGAATAAGCCGCCCTTGTTCTTTCAGGCTTTCCAGGCGGGCCAGGTGGTCCGCCCGGGCCTGTTTGCGCAAGGGAAGGGAATTGGCCACATCCTCACTGATAATCGCGTACAGCATGGTTTCGCTCTTTCGTTTGGGGGTTAGCGGTGGTGTGCGGCCATGATCTCTTCCAGCTTCAGGCCGGTGAGTTTGCCGATGCGGCGAAACAGAAAGACCATGGCGAGGATCAGTACAATCATGGAAGGCAAGACAATAACCGGGTAACTCAGGGCTGTCATCTTGCCGAGTTCAGCGTTGAAGGCTTCGGTGCCGGGAGGGCTGGTCAGTATCAGCATGGCCAGGAAGTAATTCAGCACCGAGGACAGAAAAAACGAGGCTGCCACCATCCAGGAGGCCTGTTTCAGGGTTTGCTCGAAGGCGGACACGCTATTGTTCTCGGCCAGTCGGGACGCAATTTTCTCGGTATCGAGCACCTTGTCGTTGTAGAGGAACGTTTTCACCAATGGCCAACGCGTGCGCAGGGATACAATCGTCGCAAAACCCAGCAGGGCCGGAATGGCTGCTTCCTTGATCGCAATGTATTTGGCGTCCAGCTCCATCAGGCTGATGCCACCGGTCAGCAGAATGCTGATAATGCCGAGCCCGGAGAAAAAATTGGCCCTGCCGGTCTTGAGAAAGTCCCGCAGGCCATAGAGCAGGGGGAACGCCAATGCGACCACAATGGCCCATTTGGTGCCCAGCCAGTCGTCCCCGGAGAGTTTCGCCAGGATCAGGGCAGGAATGATGATGTTGATCAGCAGATTGGCCAGCAGGCTTTCCTGTTTCGCCGGCGCAGTGGGTTTGCGGGTCTGTTCGGGGGTATCGCTGTCGGTCATTGCTGATTCCGTTTGATCGATGGGGGCGGCCTGGCGCCGTTAAAAATGCCGGTAACGGGGACAAAAATGCTACCCTGCGCCTTGGCCCAGTGATCCGCCGGCCTTGCCGGGCCATTTGGCGGATTTGGCGTCATAGCAGAAACATCAAGAACCCTGAGAGGATCTGGCTATCTCCTGTAACCATACAATCGACTTGCACAGTCACAGCACGGCGTCCGACGGTATTCTAAGCCCTGCAGCGCTGGTGTCGAGGGCTGCAGACTACGGAGTGACCTGCCTGGCTCTGACCGACCACGATACTCTGGCAGGACTGCCGGAGGCGGATGAGGCTGCTCGCCAGCATGGCATCAGGCTGGTGAACGGGATCGAGCTGTCCGTGCGACACGAAAACCGTGAGTATCATGTGTTGGGGCTATGGCTGGATACCGATTGCGCCCAGCTGCAGGAAAGGGTGGCTGCCCAGCAGGCCGCACGGGTCAATCGTGCCCGGGAGATAGGCCGTCGTCTGGACCGGGCTGCCACGCTGGCCAATAGCTATGAACGCACCTGCGAGCTGGCAGGCACCGATGCCCCGGGTCGCCCCTTGTTTGCCCGGTTTCTGGAAGAGGCGGGCAGGGTGCGCAACCAGCGACATGCCTTTAACCGTTACCTCAAGCAGGGCCAATCCGCGTTTGTGGCAACGCCCTGGTGTTCGCTGCATGAGGCCATTGCGGATATCCATGCCGCAGGAGGCTCGGCGGTGCTGGCCCACCCGCAAGCCTATGGCATGACCCGCAAGAAACTGCGCCAGTTTCTTGCCAGCTTCAAGGAGGCCGGCGGCGATGGCCTGGAAGTCGCCATGCCGGGACTGTCCCCGCAACAGACCGCGTTGCTGGATGAGTGCTGGCAGCACTTTGATTTGCAGGTGTCCGCCGGGTCGGACTTTCACTCACCAGAGCAGAAATGGCTGGCCCTGGGGCGATTGCCGCCGGTGCCGAAGGGGGCCAGGCCGGTGTGGGAAGGGAGGCTGGCTTGAGCTAACAGTTAATAGTGAACAGTTAACAGCTAAAACAATGTGTTGCCGCTGTTTCTTAAAGTTCACTGTTAGCATTTTTGCAGGCTTTTGATGCTACTAATCTTTGGGTTTTCGCTATTCACTTTTAACTGTTCACTGTTAACTGCTTACTTATGACCGAAATCCTCTATATCCATCCTGAAACACCCCAGCCTCGCCTTATCCGGCAAGCTGTGGATGTGATTCGCAACGGCGGGCTGATCGCCTACCCGACGGATACCACCTATGCACTGGGCTGTGGCATCGGTGAAAAAAATGCTCTGGACCGACTGATCCGCCTGCGGCAGCTGGACAAGAAGCACCAGTTCACCCTGTTGTGTCATGACCTGTCCGCGCTGGCCATCTATGCCAAGGTGGAAAACCCGGATTACCGTTTGCTCAAGTCCCACACGCCGGGCCCCTATACCTTCATTCTCAAGGGCACTACCGAGGTGCCACGGCGGCTGATGGACCCGAAGAAGCGCAATATCGGTATCCGGGTGCCGGATCATCCCATCTGCCAGGCGTTGCTGGCCGAGCATGGCGAGCCGATCATGACCTCGACCTGCCATCTGCCCAATGATGAATTTCCTCTCACCGATCCCCAGGATGTCCGTGATTTCCTGCAGGGGCAGGTGGACCTGGTCATTGACGGGGGCTTCTGTGGTGTCACCGAAACCACCGTCATCTCGCTGGCCGATGGCGATGGCCCCGAAGTGGTGCGCGAAGGGGCGGGACCGGTGGACAGTATTTACTGATCTCCGCCGCGACTGGTTATCTTTTGCCCGGACTGCCGTAAAGAGCCCGCTTGCCACTGTCCCTGATGGCCCGGTTCACCGTATAATCCCGGGCTTTCCTCCGTGCCTTGCCAGTGGCAGCGCACGGACCGTCGGGTTTGTTAAGGAGTAGGCTTTGAGTTCCGTGGTTCCCTCCCAGCGAGTTGTTTCAGGCATGCGCGCCACCGGCCGTCTGCATCTGGGTCATTACCATGGCGTGCTGAAGAACTGGGCGCGTCTGCAGCACGAGTACGAGTGCTTTTTCTTCGTGGCAGACTGGCACGGACTCACCACCGAATACGAAAACCCGCACAAGATCGAACAGCACGTCTGGGATCTGGTGATCGACTGGCTGGCCGCCGGTGTGAACCCCGGTTCCGCCACCCTGTTTATCCAGAGTCAGGTACCGGAGCACGCAGAGTTGCATCTGTTGCTGTCCATGATGACACCCCTGTCCTGGCTGGAACGGGTGCCTACCTATAAAGATCAGCAGGAAAAGCTGCGCGAGAAAGACCTCAGCACCTATGGGTTTCTGGGCTATCCGCTGCTGCAATCCGCCGACATTCTGGCTTACCGGGCCGGTCAGGTACCGGTCGGTGCTGATCAGGTGGCCCATGTGGAGCTCACGCGGGAAGTGGCGCGCCGTTTCAATCACCTCTATGGCCGTGAGCCGGGCTTCGAGGAAGCCGTGGATGCCGCCATCAAGAAAATGGGCAAGAAACAGGCAAAGGTCTACCTGACACACCGTCGTCAGTACCAGGAAAAAGGCGATGAAGCCTCCCTGGAAACCGCCCGCGCCCTGGTGGAAAGCCAGCAGAATATCACCCTGGGTGACAAGGAACGGTTGATGGGCGATCTGGAGGGTGGCGGCAAGGTGATCCTGCCGGAACCCCAGGCCCTGCTGACACCGGCCTCCAAGATGCCCGGCCTGGATGGGCAGAAAATGTCCAAGTCCTACGGCAACTTCATCACCATGCGTGAGGAAGAGGCGGATATCGACAGCAAGATTCGTCGCATGCCGACCGACCCGGCCCGGGTTCGCCGTACCGACCCGGGCAACCCGGATAACTGCCCGGTATGGCAGTTCCATATGGTCTATTCCGATGACAACACCCGTCAGTGGGTGAAAGAGGGCTGCACCAGTGCCGGTATCGGTTGTCTGGACTGCAAGAAGCCGGTCATCGAAGCGGTTCAGGAAGAGCTGGAACCGATCCGCAAGCGCGCCGAAGAACACCTGCGCAACCCGGATCTGGTCCGCACCCTGGTCGCTGAAGGTTGCGAAGAAGCCCGCGAGGCTGCCCGCGCCACCCTGGAAGAAGTCCGTGCCGCCATGGGGCTCAATTACCGCTGAGGCGCAGCTGCGCACTCGGGAGAGAGACATGACTGAACCGGCAGAACCCACAGCCACACCCGTCATGAAGCCGCTGCATCCCAGCCAGGCTGAGATGCCGTTTGGCCTGATGTATGGCAAGGCCATCACCAAGCTGCCGGACGATCTGTACATTCCGCCGGATGCACTGGAAGTCTTCCTGGAAGCGTTCGAAGGCCCGCTGGATCTGCTGCTGTACCTGATCAAGCGCCAGAACCTGGACATTCTCGATATTCCCGTCTCCACCATTACCACCCAGTACATGGAATACGTGGAGCTGATGAAGGCGATGAACTTCGAGTTGGCGGCGGAATACCTGGTGATGGCCGCCATGCTCGGTGAGATCAAGTCGCGGATGCTGCTGCCCCGTCAGAAGGATGACGAGGAGGATGAAGAGCACGACCCGCGGGCTGAGTTGATTCGCCGTCTGCAGGAATACGAGCGTTTCAAGCAGGCTGCAGAAGACATTGACGAGCTGCCAAGGCTGGAAAGGGATATCTTCCCCGCCGAAGCAAAGCGCCCGGAGTTTACCCGCGAAAAGGCGCAGCCGGACGTGGATATGCGCGAGCTGCTGTTGGCCCTGAAAGAGGTGATGCACCGGGCGGATATGTTCGAGAGCCACCAGGTGTCCCGCGAGAAGCTGTCGACCCGGGAGCGAATGGCCAACGTCCTGGACAAACTCAAGGGCCGCGATTTTGTGCCTTTCGTGGAGTTGTTTAACCCGGAAGAAGGGCGCCTGGGTGTGGTGGTCACATTCCTGGCCACCCTGGAGCTGGTTAAAGGCAGCCTGATCGAGCTGGTCCAAAACGGGCCTTTTGCCCCGATACATGTGAAGGCGAAGACCCTGGTGCTGGAAGAATCCGACGTGCTGGCTCAACTGGAACTGGAAGACGAACCCGATGACGGCGTGGATGATGAAACCGATACCCATGACGGAACCAAGGGGTAAGCGTGGAAGCTGAGCAGATAAAAAAAATTATTGAGGCCGCCATCCTGGTGGCGGAAGGCCCGCTGGACCGGGATGCCATCCTGTCCCTGTTTGACGAGGAGGATCGTCCCAGCAAGCAGGATCTGGGTAAATACCTGGAAGATATCGATGCGGCCTATGCAGACCGCGGCATCTTTCTGAAGGAAGTGGCCTCCGGTTTCCGTTTTCAGGCTCGCCCGGAACTGGGGCAGTGGGTCAGCCGGCTGTGGCAGGAGAAGCCGCCGCGATACAGTCGGGCGATACTGGAAACCCTGGCACTGATTGCCTATCGCCAGCCCATCACCCGTGGCGAAATCGAAGAAATTCGTGGTGTTTCGGTAAGCTCGCATATCGTCAAGAGTTTGCTGGAGCGAAACTGGGTACGCGTGGTGGGCCACCAGGATGTGCCGGGCCGGCCGGCCATGTTTGCCACCACCAAACAGTTTCTCGACTACTTTGACCTGAAGAGCCTGGAAGACCTGCCCCCGCTGTCAGAGATTCGCGATCTGGACAAGATCAACGAGGAGCTGGCCCTCAGCGATGTACCTCCCGCCAATGCGGGCCCCGGAGATATGGACGAGGCGCCGGAAGGGGAGGACGGCCATGGCATGCTGGAAGACGAACGCGAAGCCCGGCTGCCGGGCGATCAGGAGGCTTTCCCGGGGCTCGAGCAGGAACCGGAAATTGACGACGCCACCCTGATGAGCATGGACAAGGTGGATTCGGTGCTGAGCAGCTTTGAGCAGGAGTTCCGCCGCAAACCGTCTGTAGACAGGGATGATTCGGAGAGCCCGGCTGAAGACGCTGCGGCCGACCAGGCAGAACCGGCTGACAATGACCCCGATAATGACGCTGACGGCACCGATGCCGCTGCGAACGAGAATGCAGAGGACAGCCAGACCCGTCATGAGTGAGACTGAAAAATTGCAGAAAGTGCTGGCGCGAGCCGGCCTTGGCTCCCGTCGGGAGCTGGAAAAATGGATTGCCGATGGCCGGGTTTCGGTGAACGGCACAGTGGCAACCCTGGGTGACAGGGTTGGCAATGACGACACCCTACGTGTGGATGGCAGGATTATTAAAGTGAAGCCGGAAGAAGACATTGTTCAGCGCGTGATCATGTACCACAAGCCACCCGGCGAAGTGTGTTCGCGCAACGATCCGGAAGGACGCCCCACGGTGTTTGATAATCTGCCACGCCTGCAGGGCATGCGCTGGGTGCAGGTAGGGCGTCTGGACATCAATACCACCGGGCTTCTGCTGTTCACCACCGACGGGGAGTTGGCGCATCGCCTGATGCACCCGTCCAATGGCTTCGTCCGTGAGTACGCAGTGCGCGTCCGTGGCGGCATGACCCCGGAAAAGCGCCAGGCCATGCTCGATGGCGTGTTGCTCGAAGATGGTGTGTCCAAATTCGACAGCATCGAAGATGCCGGCGGCGCGGAAGAGGGCGCCAACCACTGGTACAAGGTGACGCTGACCGGGGGTAAATACCGGGAAGTGCGCCGTCTGTTCCAGTCCCAGGATCTGGATGTGGCCCGACTGATGCGAATTCGCTTTGGCGATCTGACACTGCCGCCACAGCTGCGCCAGGGTCGCTGGATGGAGCTGGAAGCCGAGCAAATCCAGGCCCTGATCGGCAAGGTGGAGCTGAAGGGCAAGAAATACACCGGCCTCTACGGCCGTGCCCGCCTGCGCCATCAGCGTACCGGCAGCAAACCGCCCCGCAAGGCCCGCGGCCCTTACCGGCGCTAGGCAGTCACTCTGCAGGAGCGCCGCTCAAGGCGCCAAGCAGACGTATCGAGTTACGAGAAGCGAGTCTTGAAAATCCGGGGCCCGTACTCAGGGTTCGCTTTTCGTAACTCGCTCCTCGTGACTCGTCACTATTGTTCTACGGCAGCCTCATCAAGCGTCCGACCAGCGCGGGCAGCGCAGTCTCCACTCTGAGAATTCGCGTCCCGAAGCTGTGGCAGGCAAATCCCTGCCGCTGCAGCATTTCCACTTCGTAGTCAGTCCAGCCACCCTCCGGGCCGATGGCCAGAGTGACAGGCTCACTCAGATCACAGGGCATGGCCGGGAAGTCGCCGGGATGGGCAAGCAGGCGCCGGCCGGGCCCGGCCCAGCGGTCCAGCTCATCTTCCACGAAGGGTTTGAAACGCGGCGCGAGAATAAGGTCGGGCAGGGACGTGTCCCGGGCCTGTTCCAGCCCGAGCAGCATCTTTTCCCGCAGCAGGCCGGCCTTCAGATTCGGGGTTTGCCAGTAGCTCTTGTCCACCTTCCAGCTATTGATCAGCACAATACGTTTGATGCCCAGACTGGTGGCGTCGATTAGGATGCGTTTGAGCATCTTTGGCCGGGGCAGGGCCAGCAAAAGGGAAAGCGATGGGGCAGGGGTCGAATGAGACTCTACATTAAATAAAACCGTTATCTCATTGTTTTTAATTGACTCTACCCGTGCCATTCCCACGCCGCCATCGAGAATGCCGGCCCGGAAAGTGTCTCCCTCTGCCAAACCCAGAATATCGCGCACATGACGACCCTGGCGCTCGTCCAGGCACCAGAGATTGTCGTGAAGATATTGATGAGGGTGTAGCAGCAGCAGGTTCATGGGGCGGATTATGGCACAGCCTGGGCGCTAATCCGCCCTCAATTCCTCACCGCATAGTGACGTAAATCGCTGTTTACTTGGCTGTTCTCGCCCTTTGCGGGTGGTGGCAGCCTTGCTAAATTGCCCCTCTGTCATATCGCCTGCAGGCCGGCTCCTGCGTTGAAAGGGGATTGGCCTGCTGGTAACTGGCGACGTCTTCGGGGCGCTGGTAGAGTGTGCCGCCCGTTCACCCGTTCGATTAACTGTTTAGTGTGGAGAGTTTCATGCAGTTTCAGGGTACTGACCAATATGTGGCCACCGACGACCTGAAAATGGCCGTTAACGCAGCGATCGCCCTCAAGCGCCCGTTGCTGATCAAGGGTGAGCCGGGTACCGGCAAGACCCTGTTGGCAGAACAGGTGGCCGAGTCCCTGGGCCTGCCGCTGCTGTCCTGGAATATCAAATCTACCACCAAGGCCCAGCAAGGCCTGTACGAGTACGATGCGGTGTCGCGCCTGCGTGACTCCCAGCTCGGCGCCAAAGGGGTGGAAGATGTGTCCAACTACCTGAAAAAAGGCAAGCTGTGGGAAGCCTTTACCCATGAAGGGCAGGTGGTGCTGTTGATCGACGAGATCGACAAGGCCGACATCGAGTTCCCCAACGACCTGCTGCAGGAACTGGATCGCATGGAGTTCTTCGTCTACGAGACCGGGGAAACCATCCGCGCCGAGCAGCGCCCGATCGTGATCATCACCTCCAACAACGAGAAGGAGCTGCCCGACGCCTTCCTGCGCCGCTGCTTCTTCCATTACATCAATTTCCCCGATGCCCAGACCATGCAGGCCATCGTGGATGTGCATTTCCCGGAGATCAAAAAGAACCTGGTCACCGAGGCCCTGGAAATCTTCTTCGACCTGCGCAAGGTGCCCGGGCTGAAGAAGAAGCCGTCCACCAGTGAGCTGATCGATTGGCTCAAGCTACTCATGGCCGACGATATTCCGGCGGATATCCTGCGTAACCGGGATACCAAGAGTGCCGTGCCGCCGCTTTATGGCGCGTTGCTGAAAAACGAGTCGGACGTCCAGCTGCTTGAGCGCCTGGCGTTCATGAACCGTCGCGAAAGCTAACCGCAGCGCTGACTGATTATGCTGATTGGTTTCTTCGAAAATCTGCGCCGCTACCGGGTCCCGGTGACCCTGCGTGAGCTGCTGGACCTCTTTGATGCCCTGCAGGCCCATGTTGCCTTCGGCTCTGTTGAGGATTTCTACTTGCTCAGCCGGGCGGTGATGGTCAAGGACGAAAAGTTCTATGACCGCTTCGATCAGGCCTTTGCCAATTACTTCGAAGGGCTGGAAAACCTGGAGCCGGACTGGCTCAACAAGGTGATTCCGGATGAGTGGCTGCGCAAGGAGCTGGAGAAGAACCTGAGCCCGGAAGAGTTCGAGAAACTCAAGGGCCTGGGTAGCCTGGAAAAAATCATGGACGAGCTGCGCAAGCGGCTCGAAGAGCAGGAAAAACGGCACCAGGGCGGCAACAAGTGGGTCGGTACCGGTGGCACCAGCCCGTTTGGCGGCTATGGCGCCAACCCGGAGGGCGTGCGCATGGTCGGCCCGTCCCGCAACAAGCGGGCGGTGAAAGTCTGGGAAAAGCGTGAATTCCGCAACCTGGACGATTCCGTGGAACTGGGCACGCGCAACATCAAGCTGGCCCTGCGTCGTTTGCGCAAGTTTGCCCGCACCGGGCGCGAAGAAGAGCTGGATATGGATGACACCATCCGCTCCACTGCGCGCAATGCGGGTCTGCTCGACATCAAGATGCGTCCGCAGAAGGAAAACCGGGTCAAAGTGCTGATCTTCTTTGATGTGGGCGGCTCCATGGACCCCTATATCAAACTCTGCGAAGAGCTGTTCTCCGCCGCCCGGCTGGAGTTCAAGCACATGGAGTATTTCTACTTCCACAACTTCATTTATGAATATGTGTGGAAGGACAACCGCCGTCGCTGGGACGAGAAGATTTCCACCTGGGACGTGCTGCACAAGTACGGCAGCGACTACAAGGTGATTTTTGTCGGTGATGCGGCCATGAGTCCCTACGAAGTCAATTCCGTGGGCGGTAGCGTGGAGCACTGGAACGAGGAGGCCGGGGCCGTCTGGTTCCAGCGCGTCATGGAAACCTACGAGAAAGTGGCCTGGCTCAACCCGGAACCGGAGCGGGCCTGGCAGATGACGACCTCCACCCAATGGATCAAGCAGCTCAGTGAACACAAGATGTACCCGCTCACCATCGAAGGCCTGGAAAAGGCCATGCGTTATTTGAGCAAGTAATAGACCGCTGACAGAAAACTGCCTGCCGTCGCGCCGACATCGTCGGGTTCGGCGACAGGCCGGTTCCTTGACGACCCATCCCGCAAAAACCTGCATTCCATCCGTCCGCCCAAACAAGATTTTGCCGAAATAAACATTTCGTCTAGTAGCGAACCGCGATTGAGATCCGTATCCTCCGCGCCTTTCGTGTTTTACCGCCCCGGACAGCCCACAAGGCACGGAAGCCCGGGACGTTGAAGCAAAACATTGAACGCCCACCGTGATCCGGTGGACTTCAGGAGAGATTGTCATGTCCAGGGTGCGAACCACCATCTGGACGACGGCTTTCAGCACCAGCGCTCTGGTCTCGGCGGGCCTTTGTGCGGATACCACCGAAGCTGAAATCCGTCGTCTGCAGCAGGAGCTGAATCAGCTCAAGGCCAGCCTCAGCCAGGATGCGCCAACCCGTCCCCGGTCCAATGATCCGCAGTGGCCCAGCTTCGCCGTCTTCGGCAAGGTCAGCGTGGACGCCATCTACGATGACAAGAATGCGGGCCTCAACGATCTGTTGATCCCCAGCACCATCCCTGCCGGCGACACCCACCAGCAAAACGTTGAGCTTCACGGAAAAAACAGCCAGCTTGGCGTGCGGATAGGAGAGGGCGGTGGTGCCCAAGCCGTGTTTGCCATGGATCTGTTCGGTAGCGTTGACGGTTATGAATTGCGGGTGCGCGATTTCTATTTCGAATACGGTGCCCTGCGTGCCGGCTATGGTTATACCGCCTTGCTGGACGGCACCGCCTGGCCGCTGACCCTGGATTCCCAGGGGCCAAACAGTGCCATCTTTGCCCGTCAGACAGGGGTGCGTTGGCAGGGCGAGCATCTCACCCTGGCGCTGGAAGATCCCAATCCGGAAGTGTATGACCCGGAGAATCTGAGCAGTGCCAGCGGTCGCCGCCCCGACGTCATCGCCGCCTGGACCCAGCCCCATGGCCGCGGCCATGGACGAGTAGGGCTGGTGCACCGGGAAATCGGGGTGGAATTCGCTGATGGAGACCAGCAATTTGCCAGCGCTACCGGGGGTGTAGTCAGTGGCACACTGGCCCTGGCTGACACGGTCACGCTACTTGCCAGCGCCAGCTACGGCGAGGCCATGGCCCATTACTACAATGACCTGTCCGGCTTCGGCGATGGGGGCATGGATGGCTATGTCTTTGCTGACAGAGGACTGGAGCCGCTACTGGCCCAGGGCGGTTATCTGGCCGGGCAATGGCGGTTCCGACCGGACTGCACTCTGACTCTGGTCGGCGGAGAGATCACCCTGGAAAACGACAGGGAGCTGCCGGCGGATGCCATGCGCCGCACTCGCTACGGCACCCTTAGCCTGGTTCGCCAACACGACGACCATCTCAGTTACGGAGCCGAGTTCGCCTACGGCATGCGCGACAATCAGGCAGGGGATCGCAGCGAAGCGCCACGGCTGCAGCTGAATCTTACCTACCGGTTTGAGCACAACCGCAACAATGGATAAGGAGATGCCAACCATTGCGTTCTGACAGTGTCAGATCTGCAAACGGGGATAAACGAGTATGGGCCACGCCATGGACGGCGGCACAGCTTGCAGCAACGATTAACGATCCATCATGCGACGGGGCAATGCTTGGGCACCCTAGCAGTTAGATAATATTGGGATGTTAAATATCAATAACTTACAGATGTTTCTCAACACATAGTGCTTATGATTTCGACGACTTTGTAATGCGATCCTCAGTTCGACAGAGCTCAACAAAAAGTGCTTATTGCCTCGTCGATATTGCGACTTGGAGCCAAAAATTATAGAGCGACGAGCATAAAGCCGATTGACGCTCGGTTTTATGCTCGTTACTGTTCATATCACTGCATCGCTGGATTAGCACCTTCCTAATGAAAAAACACACCCCACCAGCATCACATCCCGTTCCCGCGCTGGGAGAGCTCGAACTGACTGTCCTGAATCTGCTCTGGGAAAATCCCGGCCTGTCACCCAAGTCTGTGCACGCCGTAATTGGTGCGGAGCGGGGGATTTCCGTCAATACGGTGCAGTCCACTCTGGATCGTCTCTACAAGAAACAGCTGCTCACCCGTGAGAAGCAGGGTTACGCGTATCACTACACGGCGATTGTTGAGCGGGACAGTCTCATTGCCAACATGATCAGTGATGTGATGGGCCGGTTTCAGCTTGATGGCGCAGCCTCTATTTCGGCTTTTGTGCAGGCCACAGAATCCTTGGCGGATGAGGATCTGGCGCTTCTGGAAGAGGAGATCCGTGCACGCCGGGCCCAGTCTGGAGGCAAGCAATGACCGCCATGGTGATGCTTGATACCGTCTTGCCTGCTGCCATGCTCGGCTGGTTGCTCAGCCAGCTTCTCGGGGCGGTAACCGCAAAGCGGCTGACTCCTAAAGGCATCGCTCCCCGGATACGTCAGCAGCGAGTCCTGATGGTGGCGTCGTCCGCTGTCTTGCTGCCACTGGTGATGATGGCGGCCATCTTGGCGGCGAACTTGTTCCCGTCTTCGGAATGGATAGCCAGCCATTGTGGCGCCCATAGCCATGACCATATTCATGCTTGTCTGAATTCCGCCGAACAGGGTGCACTACCGGTCTGGCAGGGTGTGGTTGCCTTGCTGGCCCTCGTTGTGGTCATGGGCTCCCTGGTCCGCACGCTGCTAACGGAACGGCGGTTGCAGCAGCGGCTGCAGGCACTGATAAAACTGTCCAATGGGCAGGGTAGATTCCGTCGTTTGCAGGACACGCGTGCAGTGGCGCTGGCAGTGGGTGGCAGTGAGCCAGCGGTGCTCCTTTCCTCCGGTTTGCTCAGAAACCTGAACCCTCATCAGCGACGCATTGTGCTGGCCCACGAAAGCGCGCATTTGCGCCACGGCGACCCGCGCCGAAATCGTCTGGTGATGCTGCTTCTGGCGCTTTTTATTCCACCCTTGGCAAAGCGTCTGCGGGCGGTGTGGGAGAATGCACTGGAAGAAGCGGCCGACGATGCCGTAACCCAGCGCTTCAATCGATTCGATGTGGCAGAAACGCTGCTGCGGGTACTGAGTCTTCAGCAATTTCACTTGCAAGGGGCACAGTCAGTAAAAAGCGGGGACACCCAGGCCCGCATCCAGCGACTGATCACGCCCCATCAAGTAGATCCCGTGACAGGCCGTTTGTTTGAATGGGCATGCCTGATGGTACTGCCTGCCATGCTGGTTGCCGTGCTGGTTCAGCACCATGCCATCGAGACACTGCTGAGCTGGCTGGGAGCCTGAGATGCGAATCATGCCGCTGCTGGCTATTAGTACTGCCGGGCTCCTGCTGGCTTTCTCGACACCGGTGCTGGCCTTGAGCGAGGGTGATGCCGTCAAGCAGGCATTACGTAACAGCACCTTTCAGCAAACCCTGTCCGCCAGAGAGCAACAAGCACAAGGGGAAAGCCGCGCTACCGGTCGCTGGTTCAACCCCGAGATCAGCTATGAGCGCGAAAGTCTGGATGTGCCCGGCGGGGAAAGCCGCGAAACCACCCTGTCGCTGAGCCAACGCTTTAATCTGGCGGGTATTAAACGCCTGGAGCGGGCTGCAGCGCGCCACCATGTGGATGCCGAGGCCGCCCGGACCACCCTGTTAAAAAGCGAAAGAGTGGCGCATACCCGGGCGGCATTTTATCAGGCACTGATGGCGGAACAGCACTATGCCCGGCTTGATGCGTTGTATAGCGACCTGAATCAACTCAGTAGCTCTATTCAGGCCCGGGCGGAAGCCGGGGATGCCTCACGCTATGACGCCATGCGCATTGGCCGGGAAGTGGCCATTTATGCGGGTCGTCGCCTGCAGCTGGCCAGTCATCTCCAGGCGGAAAAAGGCCGCCTTGAAGTGCTCACTGGCGCAGATGTTTCCTCTCTTGAGGGGGCACTTTTGCCCCGAAACGACATTGCTGCTTCAGAAGAGGATGCACTGGCGTTACACCCCTTGATTGCTGTCTACGATGCCCAGATCAGCCGCGCCAGTACCCAGGCCACGGCGGCGGGCCGCCAGCGCTGGCCGGACATGACATTGAGCCTGGGCCGCAAGGACGTGGATGAGCCGGGCTTCGAAACCGACGGCCATGTGGTGGCATTGGGCATGGAGCTGCCCATCGGCACTAATGGCAAGCACAAGGCGGCGGCAAGCCGTTCCCGGGCCGACTTGCTGGAAGCGGAACGTCAACTTGCGGTTCAGCAATTGCAGGCGCAGCACACTGCGTATATCGAGCAGTTCCAGGCAAATAAACGCGCCAGTGAAACCTTGGCCCGCCATGGCGATGACAGCGATGCCAGCGAGGAGGGCGCCTTGGTGACCACTGCCCGCGCTGCCTACAACGCCGGTGAAATCAGCATCATGGCACTGCTGGATGCCTACCGCGCGGATTATGAATTACAGGAACGCAGGCTGGAGCACGCTCTGGCTGCACGACAAGCTTACATCCAATGGCAACAACTGACGGGGAAATAACCATGCAAAAAATCAACGGCATCTGGCGTCCGGTAGTGCTGGCTGGCCTGTTTGCGGTACTGGCCGCCTGTGGGCAGGACCATGACGGCGATCATGGCCACGCCCACGAGGGCGATGCTGCTCATGCCCATGACGGAGAACATGCCCACGATAGCGCGCCGGAAACTGAAGCGTTCTATCCGGGAGAAGACGCAGCCTCCACAGACACAGCTTCCGATGAGCAAACCAGCGATGCCACCGCTTCCGAAGAGACCCTGGAAGCGAGCCCGCAAACCGATGACCACGGTCACGCCCATGGCGACGACGGCCATCATGCGCACTAAGTCCTGTGTTCTTGGCATCCTGATGCTGGCGCTGGTGGGCTGCGACAGCCCCCAGCCCGGCAACGGCGATGCCGGGCATCGTGCCGAGCTGTCCTATACCCACTACACCGACGTCAGCGAATTGTTCGTTGAATTCCCGGCACTGGTGGCAGGCCAGCCCTCCCGGTTTATTGCGCACTTTACGCGCCTGGCAGATCACCAGCCGGTGACCGAGGGCAGGGTGGATGTGGTGCTGCGCCGGGATGGTGACATCGTGGCCGGCTTCCGGGTCAGCAGCCCCACCCGCGACGGGCTTTTTACACCGGTGGTGACGCCCAAATCGGCGGGAGATTTCGATCTTGCCGTGATACTCCATACCGGCAACGGCAAGGTCACCCACGAATTGGGGCCGGTGACAGTATTTGCTGATGCGGCGGCGGTGAGCGTCAACCAGGCTGCCGTGGAAGGGGAAATCAGTTTCCAGAAAGAGCAGCAGTGGCAATCGGATTTTGCCTCTGTGCCCGCCAAGCCACGTCCCATGAGACCGTCGGCGCCCGGTTTTGCCACCGTCATGGCGCCTGCCGATGGCGGGGCGGATATTCCTGCCCCCGGCGATGGCTATTTTTCCAGCCAGAATCTGGCCAAGGCCGGGCAACTGGTGGAAGCCGGGGAGATATTGGGTTACCTGATTCCCCGTCTCGGTAACGGTGCCGACCTGGGGGAATCGCGGGTTGCCTTTGAGCGGGCTCGCAGCGCATTGGCGCTGGCCAAGGCCGACGTAAAACGGTTAACGCCGCTGTTTGAACAAGGCGCGATCCCTCGCCGTCGGCTGGACGAGGCGCAGCAAAGCCTACGGGTCGCCCAGGCGGAATTCCAGGCGGCACAGTCCCGTTTGACACAGACACAGACGGGTGCCGAGGCATCCGGGCTGGTGCTGCGCGCCCCGGTGTCCGGCGAAGTCATTGAGGTGCAGGCCCGGCCCGGGGCCTTCGTGCGCGCCGGCGAGCGCGTCTTCCGCATTGCCACGCCCACACGGCGTTGGTTGCAGGTGCGTGTGCCGGAGCATTATGCCGCTCAGCTCCATGCCACTAGTGGCGCCTGGTTTGACCACCCGGTAACGGGAACACAGATTCTGGACAGCACCACCGGTGCCCGTGTGGTGCAGGTCAGTGCATCGGTGGAACCGAAAAGCCGCACGGCCTCGGTGACCCTGGAATACCCGAGAGAAACCGGGCCGGATTTGGTGGGCAGCCGGTTTGCTGCCCATCTCTTCACCCGCTCCGCAGAGCCGCGGCTGGCAGTGCCCCGCAGTGCCCTGGTGGACGATGGCGGCCGCCAGGTGGTGTTCGTCCACAGTGGCGGCGAAACCTTCGCCCGGCGGGAAGTGCAAACCGGCATCGTCGATGGTGACTGGATAGAAATCGTTTCCGGGCTGAGTGCCGGGGAGCGGGTTGTCTCCCAAGGTGCCTGGTCCGTTCGTCTGGCTGCCAGTGGTGGCGACGACATCGGCCACGGTCACGCCCACTAAGCCCTTACCGCCCCAGGATTGCTCATGATAGATCAGATAATTCGCTGGTCGCTGCACAACCGTTTGCTGGTGCTGGCGACATCGCTTGGCCTGCTGTTGTGGGGTGGCTGGGCGGCGCTGAAAACGCCCATTGATGTGTTCCCGGATCTCACTGCGCCTTCGGTGACCATTGTGGCGGAAGCCCATGGCATGCCGCCGGAGGATGTGGAAGCGCTGGTCACCATCCCCATCGAGAGCGCCATGAACGGCGCGGTTGGGGTGCGCCGGGTGCGCTCCAATACCGGTGTGGGCAACAGCGTGGTGATTGTCGAATTCGAGTGGGGCACGGACATCTATCTGGCCCGCCAGATCGTCTCCGAAAAACTGCAGGGGGCCATGTCCAGCCTGCCACCGGACCTGCCGCCGCCCCAACTGGCGCCGGTGTCCTCGGTGATGGGTGAAATCCTGTTTATTGCCCTGCATTCGTCTGTCCATGACGAAATGACCCTGAAAACCGCCGCCGACTGGACCATTCGCCGCCGCCTGCTCGCCGTGCCCGGGGTCGCCGAGGTGATTCCCTTTGGCGGGGAAACCCGTCAATTTCAGGTGATCGCCAATCCCGAACGGCTGGCAGCTTACGAGGTGACCCTCACTGAGCTGGCCGATGCGGTGCGTGATGCCAGCCGCAATGCGGCGGCGGGTTTCATCACCCACAACAACCAGGAATTTCTTATCCAGGGACTGGGCCGGGCTCGGGACCTGGAGGCGGTAGGGGCGTCGGTGGTCACACGCCGTGATGGCATGCCGGTGCTGGTCCGGGACCTGGCCCAGGTCAGCATTGGCCCGGCACCGCGCCGGGGCACGGCAGCCTATAAAGGAGATGCCGCGGTGGTCATCGGCATTCAGAAACAGCCCAACGCCAACACCCTGGCGCTAACCGGGAAGCTCGATACCGTACTGGCAGATCTGCAGGACTCCCTGCCGGATGGCATGGTGATCGAGACCCGGGTGTTCCGGCAGGCCGATTTCATCAATACGGCTGTGTCCAACCTCAGCAAGGCGCTGCGTGACGGGGCCATCCTGGTGGTGGTGATCATGTTTGCCTTCCTGCTGAGCGGCAGGGCCACCGTCATTGCCTTGCTGGCGATCCCGCTGTCATTGCTGGTGGCGATCCTGGTGATCCGCTGGATGGGCGGCACCATCAACACCATGACCCTGGGCGGCATGGCCATCGCGCTGGGGGCGCTGGTGGATGACGCCATCATCGTGGTGGAAAACATCATCCGCCGGCTGCGCGAGAACAAACAGGCCGGCACTGACCGGGACCGGGCCTTGCAGGTGATTTTCAAGGCCACCCGGGAAATCGAAGGCTCCATTGTCTTTGCTACCCTGATCATCATTCTGGTGTTCCTGCCGATCTTCTTCCTGGCCGGGGTGGAAGGGCGTCTGCTGGCGCCCCTGGGCCTTGCCTATGTGGTCGCTCTGGGCGCCTCGCTACTGGTGGCGCTGACCGTGACGCCAGTGTTGTGTCTGTTCTGGCTGCCCGGCTCGAAGGCCATCGATAGCGGCCATGACACCCGCTTTATCATCTGGCTGAAAGCCCACTATCGCACTTGGCTGGACAAGGCACTTGGCAGCCCGAAGTTAGTGCTCGGCGGCGCTGTGATTTTACTGGTGGTGTCGCTGGGCTCGCTGGCTTTTGCCGGCCGTGCCTTCCTGCCGGCCTTCAACGAAGGCAGCCTGACGGTCAGCGCTGTGACCCTACCTGGCACCTCCCTGGCAATGTCCGACCAGATTGGCAGCCGGGTGGAGAAAATCCTGCTGGCTCAGCCCGAGGTACGTACCACGGCGCGCAGGACGGGCAGGGCAGAGCTGGACCCTCATGCCCAGCAGGTGTTTGCGTCGGAAATCGAGGCCTCGCTGGTCATGGGTAAGCGTAGCAAGGAAGCCCTGCTTGAGGCGTTACGCCACGATTTCTCCGCCATTCGGGGCGTCAATATTGTCATTGGCCAGCCCATTTCCCACCGGATTGATCACATGCTGTCCGGTACTCGCGCCAATATCGCCATCAAATTGTTCGGCGAAGACCTGTATGAATTGCGTCGACTGGGCAAGCAAACCGAGGCTCTGGTCAAACAGGTGCCCGGAGCGGTGGATGTGGCCATGGATCAGCAAAGCGAGATTCCCTTTGTGACAGTGCGTTTTGATCGTGCTGCCATGGGCAACTATGGCGTTACCGCCGCCGAAGCGGCGGAATTGCTGGAGGGCGCCTTTACCGGCATTACCGCCGGCCAGATTCGCGAAGGACTGGCCAGTTTTGATCTGGTTGTGAGGCTACCCGAGTCGGCAGGCCAGGATATCGAATCGTTGCGGCAGACACTGATCAACCTGCCGGATGGCTCCGTTCTGCCGTTTGAGGCGTTGGCAGAGATTCGGCAGAGCCGGGGAGCCAACACCATCAGCCGTGAAAATGTGCAACGGAACCTGGTGGTCATGGCCAATGTGGCGGAGCGCGACCTGATCAGCGTGGTTGAGGATATCCGCGTGATTCTGGACGAGCAGCTGGAATTGCCCACCCGCTACCATCTGGACTTCGGCGGTCAGTTTGAAAGCGCCCAGGCGGCCAATACCCGCCTAATGCTCCTAGGCGCCGTGGTGGTTGCCGGTATCTTCCTGCTGCTGATGACGGCATTCGGCTCTGCCAGGGATGCCGGCCTGGTGATGATCAACCTGCCCCTGGCGCTGATTGGCGGGGTCGTGGGGGTCTGGCTGACGGAAGGCATTATCAATATTGCGGTGGTGATCGGCTTTATCACCCTGTTCGGTATCGCCACCCGCAACGGGGTCATCCTGATCGACCACATCCGCCGACTGATGAGCGAGCATAAGCTGGACCTAGAAAAGGCCATCCGTCAGGGTGCCGAAGAACGTCTGGTACCTATCCTGATGACGGCACTGGCCACGGCACTGGCCCTGGTGCCGCTGGCCATGGCCGGCGGGGAGCCCGGCAGTGAAATCCAGGCGCCCATGGCGGTGGTGATTCTCTGGGGGCTGATCAGCTCTACAGCACTGAATATGCTGGTGGTGCCGGTTGCCTATCGGTGGCTGGGGGAACGCCGGGGTTAAGTCTGGTGCTACCAGATCTCGATGCCGAAAGGGCGGACCAATAGACCGAGCACCACGAAGCAGCCAACCGTAAGCAGCACACTGCAGCCCATGGAAGCGAGAAAACCCCAACGATCCAGCATGAACGGAAACAGGGCAAACATGGGCAGCGTCGGGATCACGTACCAGAAGGTGTACCAGGCGTGGTTGCCGATTTTCTCAGAAGGCTGATTTCCCATGTAGAGCCAGAACATGGCAAGCAGGGTTACCAGTGGCAAGGCACCGATCAGGGCGCCCAGTCGATCGCTGTGCCGGGCAACTTCCGAGATCAGAACGACCAGCGCAGCAGTAATGAGGTATTTGAGGTAGAGGGGCATCATCTGGATTCCTCTTGGGTTTGGTTGCTCCTGAAGTATCCCGTTATATTGGCTGCTCTTCTATTTAACATAATATACATTATGCGTATCAATCAGTAGGCGTGCGGGAGGGGGATGCGGACGCGAGGACGCGCACACCCCGCGCGCCCTCTGGGCTTGTCAATAATTCAACAAGTGACACGTTCCCCCAGTTCAAGGACGGCCAGTTCTCGATCAATGTGCACGATGCACGTCTCCGCAAGATGTCCAAGGCCGTAACCACCTCTGCGAGCATCCATCNGGACACCATTCCATCTGGCTACTGCGCCGCGATGATCACTCTGACTTAC